>JAQXFF010000060.1 GCA_029250425.1 Candidatus Thalassarchaeaceae archaeon
ATCATTGTCCGTATCCCATCCATCCGGATCTTCGTCGATGAGACCATCGCCATCATCGTCATCACTTCCACAATTGGTATCCCCATCATTGTCGCTGTCAGCAGAATCAACGAGTCCATCGTAATCGTTGTCGATGTTGTCGTTGCACATATCGCCCATTGGATCCTCGTCGCTACCATCAGTGCCTTGCCCGGGGGTCGCCTGCATTGCAGTCTCCTCATCCCAATTTCGCACAGGTACAGTACCATTCCACCAAACACCATTGTCTAGAAGACTGGATGTACTGGACAAATCCCAATTTGTAGGTTCTAGGTAGCTGTACTCCTGTAAATTGGTCAAACCATCGCCATCGGGATCGCCTGCAGCACCATTATTGCCCAAACTAGAGGCGTCTAGAGGATCCAACCCATACTGATACTCCCAACCATCTGGCAAACCATCATTGTCACTATCCCAATCTTGGGGTTGTGTGTTGAGTAGGAATTCAAGACCCATGGTTAGACCATCGCCATCTTGGTCGTTTGTCGCTGCAGCTTCCCATGCAGAATACTGAATGGCGGCAAGGCTTGAGAAAATCATCAGGAGGGTTAAGCCGAGGGCACGGAATCTTTGCGTTCGCAATGGAAATCCGGAGGCGCTCGAAGTAGGAATTACGTTCGTAGACATGGCTGTACCCAGTCACCTCGGTGCCCATCAGGGTATTAAGGCAAATGGAGCGACGTTCGGACAGAAGTCGACCCTCCTATGGAGGGTCTTGATACCGAATGGCCTCAATCAAAGTCTACGAGTTCGATATCTTCGTCATCATACGAATCGTCATCTTCAGCACTAACGAGATCGGGCAATTCCATTTCAGATTCATCTTCGCCCTCTTCCTCATCAACCCAGACATCGATGTACTCAACTCGATTTTTGCGACCAGTGACTGCCGCTACCAAGAGAATAACAACCCCCAACCCGATGGCGATTGTGGATGGACGAGGATGTTGCAATTCTTTCCAAATGACCCCAAAGACCCCGTTGATTGAGACTCGAATTGTGACGTCCATTTCTGCTGTATACTCGGCAGGATACGATTCGTCTTCCGAGAGCGGAGTTGCGGTGACTACAATGCTCATTTCATCATTGTTTAATGCACCTTCTCCAGCTCTGATTTTGACGGTGAAGAATTCTTGTGTGAAAGCCTTCACTGAAATCAGTTGAGCGCCGGTAGTAGAATTGAATGCAGAAGCGGTCCAATCCCCATCTGCATCGGCGTCTAGAAGCACCATGACATCGCTATTGCCATCATTCTTGACAATCATCGTAATCTCCTCTTCCATTCCAGGTTGGAACACTGGAATTTGTGAATATAATTTGATTTCGATTGTAGGGTCATCTTGTCCAATTTCAATCGAAAGAGGTAAATCGAAATAACGTGCAATCGAAGTATCCGCAATATCTTCGCGGACGCGCAGATAGATGGTGTGGTTGCCTTCTATGACTTGACTTGTGAGTGTGACATCTAGGTTTACCAAAGCAGTATCACCAGGTGCCAACTGAACTCGAGGAGTTGGGTCGCCGTTGTTATCGGTAAGGTCGTACTGCCACAAACCATACTTTTCATTGGCTGAATCCGGATACAACTGTTCATCGATATTTCTGTCGAGATTTTGCGGGTTTACAATCAACCAATCGGTCGCAGTATCGCCTTCAGTCAATGTATTTGTAACTTCGATTGTGAATGAAATATGGTCATCATTATTGAGGCAAATTTCTGCATCTGCGTGCCCCAATGGAGTTGCATCACAATCCCAGACAACTTGGGCTTGGATTCCAAATGTACGTTGAATTGTGAAAGCGATACTTGCCTTCTCAGTCGAGTTCCCTATACTGATAATCTCTAATTCAATCAAACCACTATCAGGATCATCGCGTGAGGTTGAAGGCTTAATCTGTAGTCTAATTGTCTGTGTCGTATGCCGATCAAGGCCACTCGTATGGTAAGTCCCATCACCCTCATCCTCTTCGATACGCTGTCCTGTATCATTGTCCCAGAATCTGAGGTTGGCATTGGAATCCTGCTTAACATCGATTCTGAATTGGTCCGTGTCAAACCCAGTGTTGAAAATTTCAAGGTAGAATGTGGTGAATACGCCATCCTCAACATAGCGATGGATGTTCTGATCAATGTTTAGTGCACCAGTACTATTCGCATATTGGTTGTCATGCTCCTCTGGCCATAGGCTGACCATGGGGGGAGAATATGTGTCCAACTTCTCTAAATCAAGTTGCAACGTTGTTTGATGTACAAGGATCGATGCATTGTCATATGCAACTGCTCTGATTTGAAGCGTATCTGGCGAATTTGACAAATCGTCAGGTGCGGTCAGTAAGAGCACAGGGTGGGCTTCCATACCGCCGCCGGAAAGATCGTAAATCTGATCTGCACGATCGAATTCTACAATCCAACTTGAAGCCAAATTTGTCAGGACTGCTAACTCAACTGTCAGAGCATAGGAGCTACCACTTGCACCCACGTGGCGAAGGTCCAGATTCACAGGAGTGGTCGAACTGGGCGCGATATATTCGACGACTCTGTCACTCCCATGTGTAAGAGAAACACCGTAGGAACTCATCAGAACGTTGGGGTGGTCAATCGTGAAGGATTTCCCCTGAATATTCTCAACCTCAAGGTCGAGTTCGTACCATCCGGAATCAAGGCCACCTGGATAAGTCCAATTGTATTGACCACGAAGTGCATTGTTATCTGTGACCAATTCTTCATCACCAAAGGTGTGAGTGAAAGCGATCTGTCCTTGATCATCGGTCATATACAGTCGTACAACTTCGATGTCTTCTCGTCCGAATGCGTCGCGTAACTCAACATTAAACTGCATTATGCGCATATCGGGTGAATCATTGGGGAACCAAGGGTTTTGCTCAGTTCCAACTTCCTCATCAGTCCAAACACTATCTGGTCGGTGAACTTTGACTTGAGACCCACTAAGTGGTTGAGTTTCAACCTCAATCTTGGAGAAACGACCTGATGCTGTGTCAATTTCATTCCAAGCAACCCAAGCATCACAATCTGTACCTCCACCAGGTAGTTGACGGCCGCTGGTTTCACTATCGCTCCCATTGGGCGGGTCTGGGTTTCCGCCGCCTGAATTACATTCCATATCAGCCGACACGACTACCTTCAATCGGTCATCCGCATCCACGGTGAAATCACTAGGTGAGCCCCAACTTGGATGGAAATATCTCTCATCAAATCCGCAAGTATTGCCGCCCCATGCAGAGGGTGTGCAAACATCAGTGCTCCAATCTTCAGTCCCAATAATTGAGGTGCCTGCAATAACAGACACAGTCCAATCAACTGTTGAGCCTTCTTGCCCGGTAGCCTTCAGGAAAAGGACAATCTCCAATTCAAACTGGTTCCCATTTGGTGTTCCTGTAACAATCAAATCAGAAAGCATCTGATCGGTGGAGAATTCAACGTTGGTTCCAGATGCGGATTCTTCCTCTTGCCCTCCACTGTCGGGGCGTTCAGTTGTGATTCTCCCATCGGTAGGATGCCCACCGGGGGCAGAAGCGAAGTAGAGGTCATAACTCACCGTGCCTGAATCGCTTCTAATCGCAGATTCATCGAGGGATTGCGGCGCCGGAGTCAAGTTGACCAGGAGTGAAGATAGCATGATTGCGACCAACAAAATGGCCAACGTGCTCTTACCTCGGGTCACACCTAGCATTCGCTCACCTACGGTGACCCGTGACCTACAGCCCATTAAACGGTTTGCAGGATACGCTTGATTGAGGCATCACCCTATCTTGCTGCATCATAGATGCAAAAAATACTGATTTTTAGTGCAGGGGGTGGGATTCGAACCCACGAAGGCATTGCCCCCGGAGCTTAAGTCCGGTGCCGTTGGCCGGGCTTGGCAACCCCTGCGGGCCACTTGACTCGCACTCGGGTTTTGAACGCTACTATGACGACAGGGACCATCCGCCATCGACATCGATGATCTGTCCGGTGATGTAGGAAGGCCCGCAAACAAGGAACAAAACAGTCTCAGCGATTTCCTCAGAAGTACCCTGCCTTTTCATTGGTATAGATGATAGCACTGCGCCCCTTCTTTCTTCTGTTTCCCAGCCTTGAAATTGAATGGCGCCCGGGCCTATCGCATTGACCCGAATGGAGGGTGCAAGTTCTTGCGCCAAACTGCGAGTCATGGAAAGTAAAGCAGCCTTGGATGCACAATAATGACTAAACTCAGGCCAATCATTTCTACCACTCGCATTGTCTACCATATTGATGACACAACCGGGTTGAACTGCCCCTTCAAAACGAAGATGAGGAGCGGCATGTTGAATCAGCATCAAAGGAGCTTCTGCATTGATTCTCCACATCATTTGAGCCGCATCAGTAGTCATTTGTTCCAAAGGTATTTTCTCAAATATAGAAGCGTTGTTTACGAGGATGTCGAGGCGTCCTGCTCTATCAATAACTGAATCGATTAAATTGGCCCGATCTTCTTCTTCTGAAAGATCACCTCTAACCACGAAAGCATCCCCTCCGTCGGATTCAATTTCATCAACCAAATTTTCGGCTGCTGTCAGGCTCCTATGGCAATGAATTGCAACTGTGGCCCCTGCACTTGCAAGTGCACGGCAAATTTGTGCACCAAGCCGCGCGGCTCCACCTGTCACCAATGCGACCTTGTCCTCGAGGTTGGCGCCCATGCAACTTGGAGGGGGACTTCATCCTTGAACGCTCCGAGCCCGACCCTAGGGTCGGGAAACAAAGGATTAACCGAGGCCGATGGTGACAGGGCATTGGGGAGTGGTGTTCGTGACTGGGAAACGTCTGCCTGTGGTCAATGAATCCAAACCACTCACGGCAATTGAACGCCGGAAACAATCTCGTAAAAGATTGCCACCCTGGTTCAAAACATATCTCCCAACCGGGGATGCACAAATCGCATTCAATGGAGTTCGCGGAAATGTGCAAGAACACAAATTGAGTACAGTATGTCAGGAAGCGCAATGCCCCAATATTCACGATTGTTGGGGGAGGGGGACGGCTACGTTCATGGTAGCCGGAGAAGAATGCACCAGAGCATGTCGCTTCTGTGCGGTTGGAACAGTCAAATCACCTCCGCCTTTGGATATTGATGAACCTGAAAACTTGGCTGAAGCCGTCGATTTGATGGGAGTGACACATGCAGTAATCACCTGCGTTAATCGAGATGAACTACCCGATGGTGGTGCTGCTCACTATCGCTCCTGTTTAGAGGCAGTTCACACACGCCGACCTGATGTTGGCCTCGAATTCCTTTGTTCTGATTTGGACGGGAATTTAGAAGCGCTTGCAACATTATTGGTAGGATTGGAATTACGTGTTTTTGCGCACAACGTTGAATGTGTCCCACGTTTGGATTCAGTGGTTAGAGATCACCGAGCATCATTCCAACAATCGCTCAAAATTTTGAAAGAAGCGAAGCGAATTCGACCAGATATTTTAACAAAATCAAGCATCATGGTCGGTGTCGGAGAAACGAATGAAGAAGTTGTTGAAGCGATGAAGCTTCTTCGTGAAGTCGATGTTGATTTATTGACCATCGGCCAGTACCTTGCACCATCTCCACGCCACTTGGCTGTCGATAGATTTCCAGAACCAGATGTTTTCAGCAAATGGGATGAATGCGCAAGGGAATTGGGCTTCAAAGCCGTCGCTTGTGGACCATTGGTGCGTTCATCCTATCGGGCTGGTCTCCTCTACGAGGAGGCAAATGGTGGGCCTGTAACCCTCACCTACGGTGAACCATGAATCAGCGAAACGCTATGAGCGACATTGGAGTGGTGAGAATAATGGGCGAAGATGGTGAGCCACGAATGCACGTTCCCGTGCCGCCACATCGGGACGGGGGCACAGCGTTCCCTTCGCCACATGAAATCCCTGCCGGACACCATGTAAAGCCCTCCATAGACTGCGAAGGAGCAGATACCAGCGATATCGCATACGGTCTACTCCGCGTCCTCAATGATGATGATGAAGCCGTTG
>JAQXFF010000099.1 GCA_029250425.1 Candidatus Thalassarchaeaceae archaeon
TTGCCAAGCGATTGGAATTGATTCTGCTTGGTTGCCCGCTCTTTCAAAAGATCATCGTCTGCTTTTCATTGAACCTCATGATTCGATTGGGATTGTCAATAATTATGCTCGCAGTATTTCCACCATTGATGCTACTGTAAACAATCACAATGGTGGTCTTGATGGAACGGGCGAAGTGGGTGCATTATCAGATTCAGGATTGGATCAAGACCATGGCGATTTCAACACTCGAATTCGAGGTGTGTATCATAATTACGGCCCCGATAACTCTGCCGCTGACACAAATTCAGGTCATGGGACACACGTTGCAGGAACCATGCTAGGCGATGGTTCTGGCGATTCTTCCACACAAGGGGTTGCTCCAGCAGCGACATTCCATTTCTATCAACTCGAACACGATTCATCTGGGCAACTTGCCCGATGGGGTTCACTGTATGATATGTTCAGAGATTCCCAACAAAAGAATGCCCACGTTCAGTCCAATTCTTGGGGCGCTCAATCTTCATGGGGTCAGTACACATCAGACTCACGTTCTGCAGACTCCTTCTTGCATGACTACGATGACTTCCTCGTTTTGTTCGCGGCTGGTAACGAAGGCAGCCAAGGAGCGCAATCCATCGCGCCTCCCGCAACTGCGAAAAATGTCCTGACAGTTGGCGCGTCGACAACAGGTCGTCCAGGCACAGCATCTGCTGGCCAAGTGGCATCTTTTTCCAGTATTGGGCCAACTGCTGATGGGCGTATCAAACCCGATATTATTGCACCCGGTGTGCAAATCTGTAGCCCACGTGCTGAAGAAGCACAGAATCCAGCTGGGTGGTCGTGTTCAAGTGCACGTCATTCAGGAACCACAACACCACTCTACATGTCCGCTGATGGAACCAGTTCTTCAACACCGGTTGTGGGTGGTGCTGCACTACTTGCACGCCAATTTTTGCGGACTGAACTTTCGATTTCCAATCCGGATAGTGCCCTCATCAAAGCAATTCTAATCAATGGGGCACGAGATATTGGCACCGCCAATATTCCGAATATGGATGAGGGGTGGGGTCAACTTGATCTTGAAGAAAGCCTGTATCCTTACAATGGTGTCATCGCGAAGAACATCTTCTATGACACGTCTCAGACGTTGTCTCCCGGCCTGTCTTATGCCTACAACTACGCTCTTGACGGGTCGTATGGTTTGGATGTCACACTGGTTTGGAATGATCAAGAAGGCTCTTCCTCCGCCACACAATCTGCATCCAGATTGGTCAATGACTTGGATTTGACCGTAACTTCCCCGGATGGCACTGTTTACAAGGGCAATGATTTTTCAAACGGATTTTCCACAACGGGTGGTTCAAAGGATTCACTGAACAATGTTGAACGCGTTCGTTTGTCCACAGGTCCGACGGGTGATTGGACGATTTCCATATCCCATGCTGGTGGCTCTCAACAAGGTTACGCGGTTGTCATTTCAGCTGTTGGAAATGAGAACCCAATTAGTGACCTCGCAGTTTTTGGTGGTTCAATGTGGGCCAGTCAAACCATGCCGCTAGAGAATGACTACGTTCTATTGCGTATGGCTTGGATCAATCAGGCACCCGCCATA
>JAQXFF010000100.1 GCA_029250425.1 Candidatus Thalassarchaeaceae archaeon
AGTCCAGAACATGGTCGCAACCTACGCTCTACACTATCCAGAAGATTATGATGGAAAGGACAAATGGACTGGCGAGCCTCAAGCGGGTGAACCTCGCAAGCTCAATCTGAACCACCTTACATTCCACCTTCCGTTTGACAAGGTCGAATACGAGCCCGAGCAGTTCCCTGGACTGATTTATCGCCTCGATTACCCCAAGGTTGTCTGTCTGATTTTCGGCAGTGGCAAGATGGTGATTACCGGCGCACGTCACAAGGATGAGATCCTTGAGGCTGTTGAAATCATTCAGGACGAACTTGCAGACCTTCTGTGAGGCCTGAACATGACCGACGATGTCGGTCCGATTCGATTGGCGTGTGCCAAAGCAGTCTACATTCTACATGTGGCTGTGACATTTTTCGTCCCTTGGGGTTGGCTCTTACCATGGCCCGAAGCTTGGTGGTTTGGCTTGTTCTTCATTCCAACAATGCTAATCCACTGGAAAACAGCTGACGTTTGTATTCTTTCAACCATTGAAATGAAGTTACGCGGCCACCCCAAGGCTGGAACTGCTGAACAAGGAGGTTTCATTCAGCGAATGGGAGCTCTTGTCGGTTGGTATATGAGCGATGAAACCGCTTCAAATCTCGGCTGGGGTCTGTCATACATGGGGTTGGCATTGTGTGTGCTACGATTGTATCTAGGCAATCATCTCCCTTGGTGAGGTTATGTGGCGCTGGGTTGCTGCAAAATTCGTACGTTTCAGCCACCTTATCATCATGCTATTTTTGATGCTTGGTTGGGCATTACCATGGTCATTAGCATGGGTTTTCCATGCGGTATTAACACCCCTTACCAGGTTGCATTGGAGATTCAATCAACGCACATGTATTTTCACAACTTGGGAGCATCGGATTTTACAAAATGATCACAACGAAGAACACGAAGAAGGCTGGTTTGTCAAGGAAATTGCTGAGGCCATTACCGGTTGGCGCCCTCCTACTGAATTGACACGCAATGTCATGTTCGTTTGGATGTGGGCGACGACATTCATCTCCATAATCCGCCTAGCGCTCAATTGAATAGGGGCATCCTCTCTGGTCACCCTATGGGTGACCATTCACGCCTCTTGCCAACCAGCCTCGTGTTGTTACTGATATTTTCGATATTGGTTCCATTTTCGCAGCACCAAACAACCCCTGAATTGGAATCAGAATCATCACTTCAGTTGGTTTCAACAAAGAGTGGAACATTGATTGATGTCGTTGATTGGCGGATTGGCGATGAATGGATTTATGACGCAGAATTTGATGTTGAAGATTTGGTTGTTGGCGGCGCTCCTGGCTCTCAGGTTGGCGTTTTGACTGGTCAATTGACTCGCGAAGTTGTCGATATTCGTATTGACACCATTGACAATGTTTCAACTCTGGTTTACGACCTTGAGTCATCTGGGACTTTCAATTACAATGGAGCGACCATCGTTGCATCTGGCTTCAACGTCGGTGGCGATCTGGAAGTTGAACTCGACAT
>JAQXFF010000157.1 GCA_029250425.1 Candidatus Thalassarchaeaceae archaeon
GCGAGAATTTCAATCGTCCAGCGACTTGTGAATACGTCTAGGGCTTCAACAGAGGCTTCAACTTCCCAAGCAAGGTTGTGCTCTTCACTTTGATGCTCAGTGAATATTTGACGTATTCTGGCCCCCATTCCTTCAGTTGTCACAATACTTGAATCGACTTCTTTCATGTCATCATGTGGTAGAATCATCGGGGGTTCAGGCATATTTTCATCTCGGTGTTACCAATGTAACATGGTGTGGAAGTTGCACCTTAATTTAAACTTTACAACTCCACAGTCTATATATCACGGGCTACACAGGTTTACTATCCACACTGGATTGAGGGATATACATGGATGCATGGTTAAAGAATTGGATAGATGAATGGGATGAAGGATATGAGCGGATCGAGGCTGCCAAGAAGGAGAAATTGGAGAAGCGCCCAAGGGCTAATCTGTTCCGCCGCTTTTTCACAAAAAAAGAAAAGGCGGAAGCATGAAATTGGCAGGTTTAGTCAATTTCTACCTGCGTGCGGTTTCGTATTGGGCTTCTGCTAATTTTGATCATCATCGCCGATTTCGTCATTGATTATTGAATGATGATGATTTGATGAGGGTTGTTGGCTTTGTGGACCAATTGAGGCATGATAAGTGCATCAATAATCCAACCAATACCAAACCCACCAAATGTGAAAAAGTACAGAATCCCGATTCCAATATGGCCTAGGTAGAATCGATGTACACCCAGTAGACCGAGGAAAAACCACAGGAGATAGGCCACAACAACGTCCTTCGAACCGGTTTGGGGGGCGTATATTGGTGTAGGGTTGTATGCCGGCTGAACAATGGTTTGAACAGGGACTTGTTGGACAACTGGTTGCGGCGCTGCATGGTAGTGATTGTGAACGACATTCCCAGTATGCAAATTTCCCCCGACCACACTGTCCTGCATGGCGGGCGCTTGGTTAGGGTCTGGTTGCATTCAATCACATCGCGACTCCCGGTGGGGATGATGATGGCTTCGGTGGACACCTCATGAATTGGTGTACGTCGGGCGTCGCCCTTCAACGAGAGCAGAGAGCCCTTCAAGGGCGTCAGAAGTCCCAAAGATATCTTCAAGGTTTGACAACTCCATAGCAAGTCCGGCTTCAAGATCATCACCAGTATCAATAGCACAGTTGAGTAATTCACTTGCCATGCGTAAAGCAATCGGCGCAGTTCTGCCAAGTGATTTCAACTGCCGACTAACATTTCGATCCTCAGCGTCGAACCCATCTGGGCAAGAACCAGAAAGGAGTCCAGCCATGTTGGCATTGCTGTAAAATGCACTGGCAAAGGTTGAGACCGGGTGTTGGGAGTTTTGTGGTCCACCTGGATACTTGTTTTCTGGTTTACCCGATTTGTCCATTGTCTCCACTGTTGCGCTGACCTCTGCAGGTTCAACCAAATGTGTGAGAATTCCAAGTGCATGTGCTGTTTTCGAATCCATGAAATTACCTGCAAGAACGGCCCATCGTGCAGCTTCAACGCCACAAATACGGACTGTTCGTTGTGTTCCTCCTAAACCAGGGTAGATGCCGATATTGGTTTCAGGGAATCGGAATTGACTACGTCGAGTTCCGATCCGATAATCACAAGCTAGTGCTAGTTCAAGCCCTCCGCCAAGTGCCAAACCTGTGGTCAGAGCAATTGTCGTCTTTGGACTGTTTTCCAACTTGTTTAGAACGACATGACCATTGGCTGTAAAATCGTAGATATCTGTGAATGAATTTGCGCGAATTTTGTCAACAAAGAATTTGACATCGGCTCCAGCAACAAAGGCCTTTCCAGCACCTTCTAGAACAATTGTTGTGACCGATTTGTCTGAATTCAAATCATCTAGAACTGCACCCAATTGTGCTACCAGTGTCTCATTTAGAGCGTTCATCGCTTCAGGGCGATTCAGGCGAATGGTTGCGACACCACCGGTTTGGACAACGTCAACGAAATTAAATTCCCAGTCATGTCCCGATTCCGCTTTCATTGCGAAAAATGGTGGCAGATCAAATTCGGCAAGTTCAGCATAATTTTTTGCCATACGATGTGCTTCATCGAGTCCCAACGCATTCATGATTTCAAAGGGTCCATTCATCCAACGGAGGCCAACCTTGGCCCCGCGATCCACGTCCTCCATTGAGCAAATCTCTTCGGCGACAATTTGTGCGGAGACGGCGAAGACCTGCCCTAGCAAACGCTCAGAGATGATTTTGGTTGCCTCTGGATTGCAATCAGTTTCTTCGTCAATTTCCCACATGATTCCCGCATCGACAAGTTCTTGCAAACTCTTTGCACCAGTGTAACGCGGCGTGTCGAGTTGTTCTGCCAGGTAATTGGTTGAATGTAGAGCAATGGGTGGCCCAGTCAGATTCATCAGTGCAAAGGGACCCATACCGATATCAAAGGCAGCACATGCAACCGCATCGATTTGAGCAGTAGTGGCAATTCCTTCTTCCAAGAGCAAACATGCTTCATTCAACCAAGGTACGAAGAATCTATTGACAACAAAACCAGGTCGGTCTTTGCATATGATGACGACTTTTCCGAGCATCTTACAGTATTGCTCAACACGCTTGATCGTATCTTCACTGGACAATTCCGAAGGGATGACTTCAACCAATCGATTCTTGGCAGGGTGGTAGAAGAAATGCAACCCGACGAATCGATCA
>JAQXFF010000195.1 GCA_029250425.1 Candidatus Thalassarchaeaceae archaeon
TGAAGAGGCTGAAGTTCGCTCGCTTGCAGAAAAAATCGGTGAGAAAGCATCCCCTCAAGATGTGGATCTATCACTGATGATTTTAGCAGCAAAACTAGTCCATGAAGGGCGAAATGTCACACTTGTCTCTGATGACTTCAAAATGACAACAACGGGTGATAAAGTGAATATGACCTTTGAAACATGTCCCCCGTCAACATTTCTGCAACGGTTGGCAGATTCTGGTTCAAAGGGGCAACGAACTCGCTTGCGAAGTCTATCAAGGCGTGTACGTGCCGCCGAAATGCGTTATGCAATTAGTCGGGCTGGACAATATGACATACAGGCTAAACTTACGTGGATGGTGGATTCACTATTGTCATCAAAATTAACTCTAAGTGAAGTAAGTGATGATTCTTCAATTTCTGATGAACGAAAAATGGTTGCCGCTCTCATTCGTTCTATACGAGGTGAAAATGTCAAGAAATCCACTCTCAATAAACTAGGCACATTACCTGAAATTTGTGCATCTGTTTCAAAATTGGATGAGCATCTTTCCTCATTGTCATCAGATGGGAGTTCGAATGATATTACTCAAGAGTATGAAAATACGGTTTCAACTCTTGCAGAGGTATTGGAAAGTACTGGATTTGAATTGGCCCCCCTCGATGAAGATATGGCTGAACTTGCACATCGTGCAATGGCTGGTTACCTCTACCGGTTTGAGTCGGCTCTTGGCGTCATGGCAAAAATGTCAGGGAATCTCGGCTTGGCCAGATTACATCTTTCTCGTGCATTGCATTCAGCCACACTCATTGATGATGTTGGGGCTGAGATGCGAGCCATGCGCCAATTGGGGATGTTGTCACTAGCGACTGATGATTGGCAAAGGGCTGCTGTTCTGTTTGAAACCTCAGATCGACAATGCCAAACCATTGGGGGCAACAGAATCCCTCATCTCGTGTTATCAGGTATTTCTCGCCAATTGAATGGTGATGTCGATATGGCTATCAGTCATATGAAATCGGCAGCCACATTGGTTCAAGCGGACAAAGAATCTGCTACTGATATTCTGACCAGTGTTGGCAATGGATTACTCACCGTAGACTGCCCAGGTTTAGCCATTGAGGTGCTTGATGAAGCGATGGAATGCGCAATCGAAAGTGGGCAAAATAATCGTCTTGAAATGTTGGCAGAACTTCTCTTGTTGGCAAATACCGCCATGAGTAATCGAGAAGAAGGGAATTACGATGATTTGCGCCAATTGTTAGATGGATTGAACGATATCGATGAGGAATCAAGTGTGGAATTCACTGCACGAATTGCTGATATCGATAAGAAGGCTGATGAATTGTCAAAACCACTTGATGAAACTTGGAGTGAATGGCAACCTGCAAATCGACTCTTACCCGATGGTTCACCTCTAACCGTTCTTCGGATCGATGAGGATGAAGAGGGGCGAAATTTGGTCATCTCACACCATGGTGAATTGGGCGCTATTGGGTTATGGTTACCTGAAGGAGGGGTCAATGCATCTCCTGGGAATCTAATTTCAATCCAAGATAGTCGTGTCAAAGTAGCCCCTCCAACTGAAAATCTCCAAGAGATTCATAATATTCGAGGGGTTGTAGCGATTGAAAATCCGGAAGCGTTGTCATTTATTGTCAGAACCGATGAAATTCTGGATGACGAAGACGAAAGTGAACTTACTGCATAGGGTAGTCACTGCGT
>JAQXFF010000200.1 GCA_029250425.1 Candidatus Thalassarchaeaceae archaeon
GTTCAATAGAGTAGTTTCAGTGTTTTGTGCAGTTTGCAATGTCGCCCAATCTGACGACAAACCAGGCCCGCCACCAGTACCACCATCTTGGTAACTATTTCCAGCCCAGTCTACACCTTCAACCCACAAACTGACCTTGGCATTGAAGCCGTTGGTTGCAACTTGAATATTTGAAAAAGAAACTTGTTGGGAACCACTGCGCAACGGGTAGAGATTCTCAGTCATTGTGAGATACTCCACACCCTGTGCAAAGCCATCACCATTGGTATCATCAATTCCTTCACGCCAATAATGTAGAGTGACTTCATCATCGCGATCTTGCGCATCGGAAACAGTGATGTGGATTGTCAAGGGATTGATTGGATCCCACACATAGCCATTGGCATCGAGTTGGCCAACAGATGTTGACACAAGGAATGGGCCCGCTATTGGTGCCTCATCGTCCATCATGACCGTGACAATTGGGGGGCTGATGGTCGAATCATTTGCCCCTGTAGAACCTGTGATGGGGCCAACACGACCGATAATCGGCGATAGTGTGTGTGAATTAGATGCTGGAAGAAGTGTGTTGCCTGAGAATGTACCATCACCATCTGAAACCAAAGGCATCTCGTTACCGGAGACATTGACAATCATTGCAAAGTCGCTCTGTAAAGGTCTCAAATCGACAGTGTTCTGGAAGCGGACGCTTCCGCTAACTGAAACATTCTGCCCACTGCGGGAATGGAATGGATAATCAGGGGAGAACTGATTGGAAAGATGACGGTTTAGAGTATCGTAAACTTCGAAACTACTTACCTCAAGATCATTTTCCACAGCTTGGCTACCTGAACCACCAGATTGTGCCTGCGCTGGAGCAATGGCTTCACCAGTGATATTGTAACTGAGGGCCGACCAATCGATTTGTGCTACATCATCCCACGTCCACGATACGAGGAAGCGCCAATCGATCTCTAAGACATCAGAAATTTCTGTGACTGCGCAATCAGATTCCATTGGCAATTGAGCTGCGCCTGAAATTTGAGTAAAGACAGGGGATGTTGAAGGGTTTGCAACTTCAAAGACGATGTTTGTTCCATCGCTAGCAACTCCTGTGAAGGAAATCTTAGCAATTGCATCGTTGTCATACAGATGGTGATGGCGTGTGGTAATTTCAACCACATTACCATCCGGATAGAGTGTGTTTGGCACAGTAAATGGATAATTTGTAATCATCAATTCGTGATGGATTCCTCCATCAAATATTACGGCACCCGCATCGGCATTGTAGGTTACAGGAATGTCAACACTTTCGCCCGCACCCTGTGCGATTGTAATGCGTTGGAAGTCAACCATCTGTTGGGTCAATCCAGTGATATTCTCAGAAATCGAGTACCCAAGCGTGATTGCATTGATGCTAACGTATGCTGACCCACCTGTTGACAAATCAAATTCGACAACTCTCCAATCTCTTGCCGTTTGCGGCTGTATGTGTGATGGCTGAACCATGTTGATGTATGCAATCATCGATGGTGAAAGTGCCTCTGTTGTGAAACCAGGTACGAATGTAATCAAGGGAGATGAGCCAATCGAGAGATCCACTGACGTAGGGTTTGGCCCTGTCAAGGATGAAACATGTGCTGAAATGACGGCGGTTTGAACGGTCGCATCTTCGGGGATTAACATCGATACTGTAGAACCTGACGAATCAACATTGAAATTCGTTGAAGCAGTATCCAGATTGTGAGTGATTGTCCCAGTAGAAGATGTGGTTTCAAAGAGCATCTGTTGCCATCCATGAGAACCGTACACAGCACCTGTGGGGAAACTCCAGTCAACAGAACCATCACTGGTCACATCAGCTTCAGGATTGATTGCAGGTTGCCCAAATACACCTTCTGCCCAAAGTGAGGATATTTGGCCACCTGGATTGACTTCAATTTGAAGACCAAAGCCAGGTTGTGGCTCCGGGAAATTGATTGTGCCGGAAAGACCCGTTTGTCCAACTGTGGAGCCACTTGCATCAATAGCCCGAATGGTTACCTGAGACCCTACACCGGAGAAATCGATTGAAGTTACCGGTCGGCTGGAGTGGGTAAATTCACTGGTGACCTGAAGAATGGAGGAACCATTGTTCGTTAGATTACCATTCCAGAGATCCAGTGTTGGTGCAACATCCCAACCATTGCCAGTTCCACGGGCATCCATCATACGGATTGAACCAACATGCACTGCATCGATTAGAGGTGTCAAGAAAGGATTGTCCGTACCCATATTGATCTGCACTCGAATACTTGAATGAGAATCCTTGTCAAGGCCATGTAGTGAGACGGGGAAGGATTGATTGGAGAATCCATCAATGACGTTTCCTGATGTGTCTAAAACGGATACTGTAGCCCATGTGTCATCAGGAATCATGCCATCAATGTCGATGAAACCACAACCAAGAGAATC
>JAQXFF010000204.1 GCA_029250425.1 Candidatus Thalassarchaeaceae archaeon
TACACTGTTGTAGTGTAGTTGGGCGTAAGTTTCGCCACCACCGTCGATGATTACACGGAGTTCTTGTTCATCACCAACACCGGGTTGACAGTTTGTCGAGGTGTCAATTGGAACCAGGAATGTTTCACCGGCCTCTACTGACGAACCGGCTACAAGAAGTGTTCCGTCCAAGTCTGTTGCAACACCGTCAAAATCAGCTGTATTGACATCTGCTGTACCTGCACCACCATCACAAACAATGAACCAATCCATGTTGTCCAGTAAGGTGGTATCTGAACCAGCACTGAGTTGAACGATCAGTGTAATTTCGTCTGCTGCATTTCCAGCTGCGTTATCATCGCTGACGTACGCGCCAACCAGTTGGATTTTTCCACTGATTTCATCACGTGTATCATCGCCTGTTGCTTCAGCTCTCTGTTGAAGTTCTTCAGCCGTTTTGATGATGATTGTTGATGCTACTGCTGCGACCAAAATCAGTGCAATGAAGATAATCATTGCACCGATGCCGATGGCACCGCTCTCGTTCTCGTTTAGGTATCGATTCTCTCGGGACATTTATTCACGTTCCTGTGGTTTATTTTTAGTCGAGAAGGTATTTTATTGTACTCCATGTTTATACTCAGGACCCCATGGGGTTATTTGGCCAAATCAAGGTAAATAGTAACGAATTCGACTTGGTTTGGTTCAAGTGTTCTAATGAATGGCCATGAGTTGGTTTTCCAACCTGGTGGAATCCATGGTGTCACCAATACATCGGTCATCGTCTCCGCAGTTTTGTTTTCTACACGGCAATCGATTGTGAGGCCTTGTTGAGTCAAGTTGTAACCTGATTGAATGGATAGGCGCTCTTGCAAACTTCCCGGGGCACCAACATCTCGAATTGCAGCCATGGCAGATGGTGTGATGTTGAAGAGGAGGTCGCATGATTCACCCGGGTTGAGTGCTATAATCGCCTGTGATGGGGGTGATGATCGCCAATTCGGTGGAACCGGTGCTTTGACGTTGAATCCCGGTAGTAATCCAGGACTTGTATTCTCAACTCGGACCAGGAGTTGGCCATTGTCTGAGCCGATGTCCCAGCGGGCTTCAACACCCATCCAAAATTCGTAGAAGATGAAGGGGTTCAAGGCGGCACTATTGATGAGTAAATGTTCCACCAACCTTTCCAGTTGCAAGGACGACTCATCGAAAGCGCCCCGCAAGATGAGTGTCTCTGCGGTCTTCATTGTCAACAATACATCGACCAATTCGTTTTCAGTTGTCGACCTCTCTCTGATGATGGTGTGCAACATCCCAATTGCGCGGTGCATTCGACCGACCTGGGCCTTGAGTTCGTCAATATCTCGGCGTGCTTGACGGATACTTCTACGAGCATCCCTCGCATGTTTGTCCGTCACTGATTCCTGAATCAAACGGAGATGCTCGTCTAGAATCAAATTGAGGCGGGTAACTTGGGCTCGGTAGGAACCTTGGGTTGAAATTGTGGTCAATTCAGACATTGGAATCTACCTCCACGCTTACATCGTGTGCCTCTCCCCATCTCTGCCCAATGGTGATTCTGCGCAAATCAGCTGATGGGTTGCCCAACTGAATGAGTAGTTCTTGGGATTCGATTTCCATCGCAGCCAACTCATTGAAGATCATCAGCCAGATGTTTTTTGTTCGGAGGGTCATGTACATGACAAGAAGAGTTCCAATAATGGCATACAAGAGAATGGACCCAATATTCGCGAGCGCCCATGAAATATCGTTTGGCATCACGATTGCGACGATGATAAAGCCCAATGGGGCAAAACTCAATTTCATTGCGAGTTGCTTAAGCACCCGATCCATCTCAACTTCATGGTCCTCAAAGATTGATTCCGACCCTCTTTGCATATTTTGTCGATCTGAAAGAATTGCGGGAATCTCGAACGCAGATGAGCGCGATGTAATGAAAACGACCCATAACAATGCTGTTGCTCCCAATGAGAAATTCACGTATGAGCCGAGGTTGTATTGTGTGGCCAAGCCCAGCAATGCAGTTCCCGAATAAGCGCATAACATGAGGGCTCTTTCATCTTCAGAGGCTCTGCGCAATAAGCGGCTGGATTGTGTCACTAATATCAGTGTCAGTGGGATGAGAACAAGTAAGGGTAGTGACCATGATTGGACTTCGAACGATATTGCCTTGACATCGTTTGATTCATCGTCACCTGCCATTTCTGGTGATTCGATGGTGACTGTGCATGGCACTGTCTCGGCGGAAACCCACCAATTGAGAGCGTTGGATTTTATTTGCCATTCTAATTTCCTCGTCTCAAATGGTTGCATGCTGATGATTGCTTGAGTTGCTTCGTCTTCTATCACAATTCCAGGTTCGCAATCCAATGTCGCAACAATACCAAGGGCCGTTCCTGCATTCCCTGCGTTTGTAATTTCAGCAACCAATGTCCCGGAGTTCGATTCAATGAATTTCGATCCATCTTCAATCTTAACTGCAACCACAGATGGGTCGGCCCATGCATCTACTTGGATGTCGAGGGTTACCTGGGTGCTGGTAAATTCTTCAGGGTGTGTCAAATTGAAAATGAGTGTCCATCCATCGCCTGGAGGAATGCTAGTCGCAGGTGGCAAAACTGCACGGAGGGTCATTGATTGCAATTGCGTGGGTGTCACGGGTGGAAGAGTGAATGGGCTATTGGAAAGGGAAGTAAATCCATTTCCGTAGTCAATTTCAAATGACCAATTGATGTTCCCTGAATACAGTGTTTCGTTGATATGGCGACTAGCATTTACCAATTCTAATTCGTAGGCGATTGCGCGTGAGTCTGCCGTTTGTCCAACTGCAGGAACGTGCATCCAATCCAAATCGATGTCTTGTGTTTGTTCTCCGCCGGGGAGTTCAATGGGGTCATCTGAATGCATTCTGCTGATGCGCAATACTGTTGCAAGAAGTGCATCTCCTGAGTGATTATCTTGGGGGGCGAATGTCAATCGTAGACCAGATTGTTCGAGATTGTAGTGATCGGCTGCGATGCCTTCAACGCTAAAGGATACGGCGCGCTTTTCCCCACTAGCAAGTGTGATATTCGTGGCATCGCAATCGGATATATCCCACCGTGCAGGGGTGTCCACTTCACAATCTAAATCAAGAATGACATCTTGATTACCATCATTTGATATTTCGATATCGAATGTTCTCAATTCACCCGGCAATAAATCGACAATGTCTGGGAAATCATCTGATGAAAGCACAAAAATGGGTTCAACGTTGAATTGGATCGAAGATAGTCCAACTTGTATAGAGTCGCTGACATTGGTCGCCATTAGAATGAGATTGTGGATTGAACCTGGGTCAAGATTTGCATCATTTGACATGGGTGGAACGGTGACGTCGATAATGAGGGGCAAGACTTCGATGCCTTCGCCATCAATTGTCATATTCAATGGCGTCACGGATGATTGCCAGCCAGTAGGAGGGAGTGTTGTGAAATTAACAAACTCCTCAAGGTTGCCCACATTGGTCACGTTGACTGGGATGCTAAGACTCATTCCGGGTACAACAGAATACTCGCTGGTGTGCTCGAATTCAATCTGGTGGTTGGCAATCATTTCCACATACACATCGATGCGATCAAGTTCGATTCCATTGTGATACAATACCACTTGGGCGCTATGATTTTCATCGGCCCGTGCGAATTGTTCAGCTGTCACTTCAATTTGGACGATACTGACTTCGCCAGGTTGAATGTCAATGTCTGTAGGGGAAATTAATGTCAGATTAATGTCATCGAGTGATTCCTCGATTGAAATTGTGAAGGTTTGGAGGGAATTACCGGTATTATTTGCTTCAAGAGCGATGGATGAATTGCCATTGACTGGAATCACCGCGACTGCGTATTCGGGTGCGAGTGATGCTCCGATTACTTCCTCGACTAGGAAGGGAATAGAGGCTACTGTCAGAACTTGACCCGCATCGTCCAGCACGCTAACATTGACTTGGAAAGGTGTATCTGCACGGGTATTTTGGGGCGCGGTCACACCAAGTGATACTGTGATGTTGTCCCCTCCTACAGATGGCCACGCATCTGCAATGGAATGTAGACTGGAAATTGTTGTTGGTGAAAGAGATACATCCCAACCTTCTGGCCCTTCTGCACTCAGTGTGAAATTAGATTGATGGTTGCCGATATTGGATACAATAATCGGAATTGTCGAAAGAATCTCTGGTGTGACGGTCGTTGGCGGGGGGATTTCTACATCTGCCTGTGTTAATTCTGGAATATTCAGTGTGATGGCAAGATTGGATTCCGGTGCTTGAATTCCGCCTGATGAGCCCGACAAGGTGACGTTTGCTACCACATCAAACGTCAGTATGCCCGCAAGTGGTAGTAGATCGGAGGGGCCGAGAATTGTAGCAACAAGAGATTCGGAATCACCCATAGACATGCTCGTTTGATTTGGTGTCACTGAGCTGTTCCATCTTAGAATTTCATTGGGGCCATTTGAAGGCCTTGAAGATATGAATTCCGTGGGTTGTGTTGTTAGTTGTATGTCCGCACCTGTAGCGGTTGCACTACCTGTAACCAAATTGTGTCGCAATTCCATTTCAATATCCACAAATCGTGATATGGGTCCTGTTAACAATTCGGATGGGTCGACAGAAAATTCGGTCTGTTCGGCAAATAATTCAACCATAATTGTCGGCTGGACTTCTAGGGTTGTCTGTTGCACATTGGGCCCTCCACCGATGGGTGCCACCAAGGTCCAAAGAGTCAATTGATTTCCTTCTGCAAGTTTAGAAGTGGGATCAAATGGTAGTGAAAGTGATGGTGGTTGGACAACCACATTGACGATGATTTCCTCGCCGACAGTCATGTAAGGTGTGGTGGTTGGATAGATTTCAACAACCCACCCTGGAGCAGTTTGCGAAAACCCTGCGTCTAGATTGAAAATTGCAGGTGATGTGCCGGTATTGCGTAAAGTGTACTGGATTATTTCTTCCGTCCCCGGGATGATATCTACAAACCAACTACCGTGACTCAATTCACCCAATAGCAAATCTCCAGCCATCACTGCAGCTGAATCTGAAAGAAAGTATTCGCCGCCTTCGCTTTCGATTTCGACTGTGATTAAATCCGACAGGGAACGGTCCGTCCCCGGGGGCACTGTCACTGTAACAACGATGGTTGTTGATGAAGATGCGTTGACGATTTCAGTTTGGCCTGGGCTGCTGGAAGTGTCTGCCCAACCTTCGACTGAGGTGATTGTGAAATTGTATCGATCAGCGGCTTCCCCGATGTTTTGAACCATGAATGATAAGGTCGTTGAAGCGCCTGGTTCGACCGCTCTATCGCTTGGTGCAAACAAGATGGTTCGATAGGGGCTGAATGTCAGGGTACGCGAGGTGATGCTGACGGTGTCTGATAAGAGTGGGGTTGTTGAATTGAAGTATACTTCACCAGATAATATGTAATCGCCCGACAATCCCGTTGCATTGATGACGAGTGATGCGAGTTCCACCTGTGGTGGAA
Source organism: Candidatus Thalassarchaeaceae archaeon (assembly GCA_029250425.1). Lineage (GTDB taxonomy): Archaea > Thermoplasmatota > Poseidoniia > Poseidoniales > Thalassarchaeaceae > MGIIb-P. The sequence goes on from JAQXFF010000204.1 coordinate 5,517, forward strand.
ATGCAACACTGCCCGCAGGCAATAAAACGGGCGTGCCTGTGAACGTTTGTGGTATCCCGCCGGCAACGGGGGTGAGGGTGAGGGTGGGGGTTGCTTCGGTGTCGAGGTTCCCCGCGTTCCGAACACCAACTGAAACCACTTCAGAAGCTTGACCAATTCTTGCCCCGTCTGCAGGCAATGTGTCTGAATATACCTCGCCTGCATTCACCTGAGAAACATCAAAATTGCGAGTTTTTAGATTGTTGGAATTATCAATATCGGAGATCATTTGTGCATGAGTTTGGATGAGTTGTCCTGAACCTAGAATCGCAGTCCAATTGAATAGATATTGAGCCGAAGCCCCCGGTGCCAATGAAATTGTTTGACTACCAATCGTAACCAACCCCATGCCATCTTGGGCATTGATGAATACAGTTAGGGCGCCACTCCCTGCGAGAAGGCCATCATTTACTACAGTAATTCGGACTTCTTGCGGGCCGAGTGCCAAAACGTCCACAAAACAGGGATTGCAATAATATGAGGGGCCGAGCCATTCGATTTGGGTGACATTTATGTCAGGGTTTGCATCTCTTGCAATGGTAAATTCAGTATCAGTTATTGGATACTCATTCGATGGAGTAGATGCAAATGGGGTGAAACAGTGGAGTAGCAATACTGCGAAAACAATGAGTGTTCTGTTACGCATTGGGCACCCTCCGAATTGTGTTCAAATCGGTGATTCTACACCTACGGTGTAGTAGTCGGACTATGAACGTCTGCATTGAAGTGATATTCTTCAAAATCACCCCACCTCCACCAATGTGATAAATTGTAATTTGTTCGATGATGACATTTGAGATGAAAATTCAGATCGAACGCCTTTGTTTAGAATTTGAATTCGACATTCGGACAGGTTGGTTCGCTTGAACAATTCATGTTCCTTGTAGAAATGTACGTACACATAATACGCCCCTTTGGGGGTTTTTCCCTCAGGCCAAAACGCATTCTCAACAGGAACACGAGTGTTGCCTTTTTGATTCATTTCAACGTCGAGAACACCTCCATCTTGAGATTCTCTATTTCGTGGGTGAACAATTTCACCGCTTGGTGAAACAACTAGCAAATTGAAATCATTCTTGTTGTCCCACATCAAAGATATTTGGAGGTCGCCTGTATTTGCTTCGGCTTGGTGGAGACGCTCTTCAAAATCTTCTTTTCGCCATTCATCGGCACCCAATGGTTGCAAGCCACCTCTCTTGTATGCTTCATTGAGAGCTGTGTGCAATCGGGCCTGCTTATCTTTCTCGATATCTGTACTATTCGCTGTATTTTGCAGAACTTTGCGGCGGGCGGTTCGGAGTTGTTGGAGTGTTTTTGTTTGGCGGGCATCTGTGTCCTCAAATACAATTGAGGCGAGTGTTGTCAAATCTTCTGCGGCGTTGATCATGGATCGATATTTTTCGAAGCGTGCTTGATGTTCGATCTGTTCTTGTTTCTTTATTCCTGCTTCGATTAATTTCCGGCGTTTTACAAGGGCCTCCTCGATATATTTCACTACGTCGCTCGATACGTGTGAATAACGAATTGCGGATAATTCATCAAGGTCTCTTGACGCTTCGATTTCGGCCATAATCTGATTATACTGTTCCTCTTGTTCTGCAATATATTTCTTCCTTCTAGCCTCTTCAAGTTCGGATTCCCTCTTTTCGATTAACCTGTCCAGCATTACTTTGTGCACCGCAGAAATTTTGTCATCAATTTCAGGGAATTCTTCAACTGTTTGGGCGGCCACCACATCTGCTCTTTGGAGGCGGTAAAGTTCAGATTCTGATACCAATCGTTTGTTCATTGTTTCCGAATCTGGGACTTCGATTGAGGCGATGAGTTTGAGTTTGTCTCCAAAACTAGTTTTGCCTGAATGTTGGGAATAATCTGCCCCAACTCTGCTACGTAAAGTGTAGATGGTTGGATCTGATTTACGAAGTCTTTGGTGACGTTTGCGGTGCCAAACGAACACGTTGTAAATGCCTGGTGTGAGTGTGACACCTTGGGGCCAAACAATGTTCTCCAAAGCAGATTTCATTTCAGGTTGGGAATTCATTTCAAGATCGAGTTGGCCACCACAGGATGATTTGCGCTTACCCCTGTGGATAATTTCCCCATTGGGGGTGCGCACAATCAAATCCAAATCGTTCATGTTATCCCACAGTAGGCTGAATCTCAGATGTCCGTCCCCTGCATCCAATGTCTTGATGCGGGTTCTGAATGCAGATTCTGGTTCGAAATCAAATTCATCGGGGATTGGGGATTTCTTGGACTTCTTTTCCGCTTTTTCCACGTGTGCAGTAATCATTTCGTCTTCAACAAGAATCTCCCTAACTTCTTCTTTGATTTCGATAAGGCGCTCTTCCTGTTCTTCATTGACTTCTTCAATTTCGATTTTATCAATTTCATCAGATGATTTTGCAGTTTCAAGGAGTACTCGCAGGTGTTGATACTGTTTGGCTTGCGCTTCTTCTACTCTTTGTATTTCAATTTCTTCGAGGTGGTCCAGTCGACTAAGGCGCAAGTCTTCCAGTTCTTGTTGCTGAGTTTCTGTAGTGTTGACTATGTCTACTGCGAGGAGTTCTTCGATCTCTTCAATCCTAGCTATTGAATCCAAATATCGTGTATATTGCTCGGTGAATTTCCGTTGGCGTGCCAGCTCAACCAATTCCTCTCGTCTTGTTGTTTTGATTTCTGTTAGCAATTCAAATTGCTCTTCAGTCACACCTTCAATCTTGATGGAGTCTAATTCAAGCACGTATTCACAATCAAGGATTTTGAAATTAAGTTCGTCGCAAACCAAATTTTCCCTGGTTCGTGCGAATAATTGAGTCAGTTCTTCTTGTTGAGTTGGATTTACTCCGATAATGCGAATTCTATCAAGATCTGAAGAAGATTTTGCAGATTCGATGCCCAATCGTATCTCTTCAGCACGGGCGTCTTCCATTTCTTTCTGATCTTTCGCATCCAATGCAACTATGCGCTTGTTTCGGCGTTCGTCTAATTCGGTGAGTAAATTGGCTGGTAAATCTTCGAATTCCATTTTGCGCAACTCTTCTTGGTCCTCGCAATCATGAATTAAATCTGAAAAATGACGATAGAGTTCTGCTTCAAATTGGAGGCGTTCCTTCTCGCTCAATCTAGAATGGTAAAATTCGTAATGGGCTTTGAGGCGCGTTGTGCCTTCTTCATTCAATTCTGAAAAATCAAGGGATTCAAGATAAGCGACTGTTTGTGCTGAACGGATTTCCCGGTACAATTCTTCTTCACGCCTCAGTTGTTCAAGTTGGGAAGATAGTTCGTCAGTTTCAGTATCGATGAGTGCCTTTGCTGCTTTTTCTTGGTTTTCGTGTAAACCTAATTCCCTTTTTCGTATTTCTTGAATGGTGTCTTCAAATGTAAGTTGGTACATTCGTTCGTATAATTCAAGCAATGCTGCCTGTCGTAATTCTAATTCTACCAATGTCGCGCCTTCAAGGGGGGCCTCAACAAGATCTTGGTTGACTTCGATGTTGTATTCCTCACTCAACCCCTGGATTAACTCGATGATGCCTTTGCATTCATCCCTTTTTTCGGTCGTTCGATCAAGTACTGAGTATCGTTGAATATTGGACTCTTGCAATTCACTGATTTCTTGTTTCATTGAGCCGCGTTTATCGGTCTGTCGCTGAATTTGCTGGGCAGGGAAGGGTGTCATTTCTGGTGAATATTCAACCCGGGTACCAACTAGAGATTGTGACAATGATGTTCGTGATGGTGGGAGGACGTCTTCAACTTCGATATCCTCCATTTTCAGAGTACCCAAAAGCGATTGTGATTTTCTCCTTCCTTGATTCAAATGTGTGATTGCCTGCCAAACCATGACTAGCACAATGGATGTAACTATTGCATACCCGGCCATAGTTTCCATCGAATCACTCCTCTGGTTGTTCCTCTTCTTCGTCAGGAGAAGGGGTGGGCATTGATTGGATGTGTGTAGGGCGTCCTTGTTTCTGATATCGTGCGATTAATGCGGCGAGGAGGGCGTCGTGGGATGCTTCTGAAATTCCTAATTTTCTTCGCTCATCCCAAAGAAGGATTTGTTCGGTACGTGACAAGATTCCATCGTCAAGGTATACTTCGATTAAACGACGATAGGTGTCGCGATCTGAAATTGCATAGATAAGTCGAGTGTTGTCAATTGATTCTGCTAGGTGCTGAATCTGGTTGCCGAGAATGATTGCTTCACTGTGGGTGATTTCCCTGTTGTCATATTCAACCTGTACTTCGTTTGCAATCGTTTGCAGTAATTCGATTGTCTTACCTCGGTTGATGCGCCGTTGGAATTTTCGAGATTTTCTAGAGAGACGCATCTAACCCCTCCTACTCAATCGTGAACACGCAAACCAAACGTGGGGGTTCATCATTTGTGATTTCGCCCTGGTACTCTTTGGGTCCGTTACCATCATCCACCAGAACTCTATACGGCGTTAGATCTTCTTCAGCATGATGTTCAAAATGCTCGATAATGACTTTGTATTCCCCTTTTGGTGCAACCCCTGCGGGCCAGAAAATGTTCTCAACCGGTTGTTCGCTTGTGGGAGATTCATTCATGTCGACGTCTAGTTGCCCACCGCAAGATGACAATTTGTTATCAAACGATATTCGTTCACCAGATGGGCAAACCACACTAAGGTCGAGGTCGTTTTTATTGTCCCAAATGAGGCTGACTTGGACTTGACCTGATTGGGCGCCCTCTCTTTTCAGTCGATCGTGGAAATCGGAAAGATCAGGGTTGGATACTTCCTCTCCCGTTTCGACACTGAGTTTGTCCGAATCTGGTTCTTTTCGGGGGTTTGTGTCCCATTCGGCCCCAATTTCAGCGAGAAGTGCTTCCGAAGAATCGAGTAAATCATCAGAGATTGGCGTGTCATCATCTTCATCGATTTCGGCATCTATTGGGATTTCGGCGTCCTCAATTTCTACCACTTCATCTGACTCGGGTTCGGTAGAGGGTGTGGGGACAGTGGGTTTTGACAATCTGGTCATATCTTCTTCCAGAGCGAATTGATTGGGTCTGGGCTCAGAAACTTCGACGGGGTTGGCTCGAACGTTGCCCAACCGGGTTGTATGGGCCGGGTTTTCTTCACCGGTGAGAATCCGGGAAATACCAAATCCGAACATGCCGGACAGGATAAAAAAAAGAACGTATGCTGCCCAAGGCATATCTCTACGAGATATGCCTAAGTTTATGATTCATTGCAAACATAGGTTGTCTGAAGTAAGTCAATCAAGGATGTGAATTGCTGCTGGAGTAATGGTGTATTCAACTCGATTTGCTGTGAATATTCGCTCGATGAAACCCAAGGCCTGCATCCTTCCCAGCACCCCACTTCTCATGTGGGGGATGACTGATTCACTCCAGTTTGTTTTGGTGCCAGGGCCGTACCTTCGATGAATGCGAGAAAGCAATGAAGATGGGGTGTTTGAACCGATATGGATGCCGTCGATAATGTGGCGTATGTATGCCCACTCCTTGTCCATGTTGTTTCTCACTTGTGATACGATCAATGCCCGCTCCGTCGGTGACAATGAGGGTCCGCCCTCAAGGGAGTCATCGATGATGGGGTTTGGTTCTCTAACGAACCTTTTTCCCGAATCTGTAAATTGTACTCTGCCAGAATCGTCGACATCGATCAGCCCGAAATCATACAATGCCCCAGATGGTTCGGTTTCACCAGCTCTGGCCCTTCGAATCATGTAGTGATTCAAAAATCGATTTGTTGCAGCGCGTTCACCGTTTGGGAATGATGAATGTGTTCTAGAACCCCTTTCACGCCCTTGGTGTTCGTCGAACTCTTTCAGCAAGGTACGAACGGGTGCCACACTTACCCTGATGGCTGAACGGAAATCGTGTATGGTTGGGCCCGTTCCTTGCTCATCCAATAATGACCAAAGCATCCTGCACCCATACTTGAGAGGCAGCAACCGATTGATATGGCCAGATAAGGCCTCCTTTGAAAGTGGGTTGCTAGGCAGGGTTGAATTCAACCTCCCCCCATCCAGATTAATCAACTTCAAGGGGTCGAGGATGGCTGGGTCAGCGGTGACTATGTTGTCCTCATCTTGCAGATGATTTTCGAGGAGTAATTGGCAGTATTGGCTGATTGAAAGGTCCAGTTCATTTGCACTGCTCATCAACCGCTCTACAAGCATAG
>JAQXFF010000209.1 GCA_029250425.1 Candidatus Thalassarchaeaceae archaeon
CAAGTTGTTCCGCTGTTCGCAAATTTTCAACTTGAGATTGAAGTTCAACAGATTCAGTTTTACCAGTATATCGCTTAGAAAGAGCCGATACCTTTGGTTCACCAATTTCATCATGCGTGAAGCGTTGATGTCCAAGGTTGGTGGCCTCAACAATATCTCCATCCATCAATGTGATTTTGGTTTTCATTTGAGTGCGTTCCAGTGCAGGTACAATCAATTCAACAAGGGTTGTTCCAATTCCGCCAGCACCGACGATAAGCACGTTTTTGGGCATAGATTCTTCTTCCATGTGAAAGGAAGCAATCGACTCAATATATACTCTCAATCAGAAAACATTCGTTCAAGAGCAGCAATCTGTACTTCAAGGGTGAAATGTTTCTCAACATAAGGCCGTCCAGCCTTCGCCCATGCCTCTCGTAGCGCAGGGTCTTTCGCATCCAAGTAGGAGGCCTTCCAAGCCCCAAGGTCATGACGGCCAAGAAGCCGTCCGGATTCAACAGGTGACATGGTGCATGAGAATCCACCTTCATCAACCATCAGTGCGGGCACGCCAATGGCCATTGCTTCAATCGGTGTAAGTCCAAACGGTTCATGGTGGGCATGACTCACCATTGCCCGAGCCTTTCGGATCAATGCACATAACTGATTTTGGGATAATCGAGGCATACAAACGACATCGACACCAATCCGTTTACCTTCATCGATAAGTGCAGTTTTGTCAGCATCGTCACCTCCACCAACTTGAACTAAACTAAGCCCAGTCTTCGAAAGAGATTGCAAGGTTTCCCACGTGCCCTTGACATGAGATATACGCCCAACAGTAACGATGTATTCTTCGGGAATATTTTGAATATCTTTGAGAGAATCAGTTTCTTGTTGTGTTGGATGTTCAGTCCAGCGGTTCCAATCGATAACATGCATGACATGTGTCGCCTCCAATGGTCGGCCATCAGCGTCACGTTTTGGAGCCTCGCCGTTTTCTTTGGCCTCATCACATACCAGGCCATAGACTGTATTCAATCGCTTTTGAATCCACATTGAATTTCCAGAAATAGAGGATTTTGGCCGCTTAAGAAGCCTTTTGACAAATTTTTGGTCACGTCTTCGTTGTCGTGTAAACAGCATCTTTGTCAACCACAAAGGTCGCTTTGGAACTCCATTCAAATGGCGATGAAGCACATCTTCATACAACCATCTTGGTGGCTCTAAACAGTGATAGTGAACGGGTAAATGAGCTGGAATCAAAGGAAGAAGTTCGAGAGTTCCTCGACAAACCGACATGTGCACAGCATCTATTTCATCCCAAGGGATTTCCATTTGCTTCCACATTTTTTCAGCTGAAGTGCTTGCTTTTGCCATAATTTCGGCAACTGCACCTTGCGGCCATTTCATCGATTCTTTCGGCAAAAATAGACGCACAGTTGCATCTCCAAGCAATTCCTTAGCATCTTCAGTTAAATCAAGACTCGCCAAACTGACATCCCAGCGTTGAGATGTGGCTCGAATCAATTGAAGCAATTCCCGCTCAGCACCTCCCAGTGAGGCGAAAGAGCCACGAACAATGAGGACGCGTAGTGCGCTCTTCTCCCCATCTATTGTTTCAGCCATTAAACCCGACAGCCGGCGACTCCCCTTCAAATCCTCCCTTAACCGGTCAAATTGATGTGTAGTTTCGATATACGAACACGCGACCGATTCAAAAAGGGATGGGCCTACGGTAGGGCATGAGCGGAAAGGTAGCCATGGTCACTGGAATCACTGGTCAAGACGGTTCGTACCTTGCAGAACTGTTGTTAGAAAAGGGTTACACCGTCTATGGTTTGGTTCGAAGAGTCTCTCAACCAACCTCTGGTCGAAGCCTCATAAATCACTTGATGAGCAATGAAAACTTCAATTTGGTAAACGGCGACCTTGCTGACCAAAATTCAATTGATAATGCAGTGGCTCAATCCCAACCAGATGAATTCTACAACCTCGGAGCAATGTCCTTTGTTCCAGAATCGTGGCGTTCTCCTATGATGACTGCAGACATTACTGGCTTGGGTGCTCTTCGTTGCCTTGAAGCAATTCGAAAGCACGCTCCAAATTGCCGTTTCTATCAAGCAGGTTCATCGGAACAATATGGTAAAGTTCGAGATGTCCCTCAAACTGAACTTACTCCATTCCACCCACGTTCACCATATGGATGTGCGAAAGTCTTCGCCTTCGAAATCACCCGTAATTATCGTGAATCCTACGATATGTTTGCTTGCACAGGTATTCTTTTCAACCACGAAAGTCCACGTCGTGGTCTTGAATTTGTAACTCGAAAAGTGACCATGACCGCAGCACGAATTGCCCATGGTTTTGATGAATGCCTTTGGATTGGAAATGTCGATGCAAAGCGAGATTGGGGATTTGCTGGAGATTATGTTGAAATGCAATGGCGGATGCTCCAACAAGACAAACCCGGAGACTATGTTGTCGCAACCGGACGAACTCACAGTGTCCGAGATATGATTACACTCGGTTTCTCTCATGTCGGAATGAATCTCACTTGGTCTGGCGAAGGCGTAGATACCATCGCAACCGACCAAAACGGAAACGTGCGTGTTCGAACCAATCCCAAGTTCTTCCGTCCTGCGGAAGTTGACTTGCTTATTGGTGACCCTGCACTTGCTCAAAAAGAACTTGGATGGGTTCCAGGAACTACCTTTGAAGAATTGGTCCAAATGATGGTCGATTCCGATATGGCTATTGTTCAGGAAGCAGTAAACGGCGGCTATGCACCCCCTATTCCACCAGAGTGAGGTGAAGCCAGAAAATGGCTCAAAGACCCTTGCTATACTCCTTCAGGAGATGTCCTTATGCGATGCGTGCAAGAATGTCAATCGTTCGTATGAAGTACCAAGTCGAACACCGAGAAGTCATTTTACGAGACCGACCAACACACATGATGGACATCTCTCCGAAAGGAACTGTTCCGGTTCTTCTTCTAGAGGATGGCACGGTCATCGAAGAGAGCCTTGAGATTATGCAACACGTATTGAATTGGACGCTTTCAGAGGATGAGCAGCATTGGATTTCACGTAATGATGACGAATTCAAATTTCATTTGGACCGTTACAAGTATCCGAATCGCTATGAGGGTATCAACGAGATTGAGCAACGCAGTGCAGCCTCATCTTATCTCAGAGATTTGAATGTTCATCTTGAATCTGAGTCGCCGTTCAGTGAAGCTTTGAGCGATGCTTTGTTTCCTTTTGTACGCCAATTTGCCAATCACAACAGAGATTGGTTTGACGCACAAGATTGGAACAACATACATTCTTGGCTTGCATATAATCTAGACAGCGAGGCATTCAAAGCGTGTATGAAAAAGCACAAGCAGTGGCATGAGGGAGACGATGTCCTTTTCTTTCCGTCAATGTAAATATGAATTTGGTTCAGTGGGTAGTCACTGCGTCAGCCCTCAGTGCAACTTGCGAAAGGCATTGTTAACCCATTGAAACCAATGTGTAATCACTAGCTATGGTTTGAATTAGTTAATCTAATCTATTGATTCTAGCCTCGATATCAGGAACACCGACTGGATTGTTCCTGTGTCGAGTGCAACCCAGTGCTCCATCAGTAGAGATAATGTGGTACAGAATATACTGGTGAAGAAAACCCTCTTTCTTGGGCTTCTCGTGCAGCGTCCCCCCTTCTGATCGCAACCTCTTCAATCTTCTTTGCACATCCATCCCGCGTGTCTTGGTTGATTCGACTGGTGGAAGAGATGAACCTGCATATTTGATTCGAAGGTAGTGTTCAATATTCTCAGATATTCTCGAATGTTCATCTTCAAACACATTCTCGATGGCACCGCTACGTAAGATCCAATCTTCCCAACGACTGCTAATATACGCCAAAGTTGCATCATCTGAACTAGGTGGCAACTCAGATTTTGCAGTCGTCCCAATCATCGATTGGGGAATGTCCTGGATTTCGATGAACACCATGCTACAGTGGTATGAACTATGGTCATTTAGAACGGCCAATGCGCCGATATCACTTGAATTCAGGTCTACTCTAATTCCTGCTAAATCTCTTTCAGACAACGAAATTGACGTGCTTATTGGTGCACACTTGACTTCGACCAATAGGTCAAATTGTTCGGATGACACTCTCAGTCACCCCGGCCGGGCAACACTCCTTGATCCCATCCTTGCAAATCATCTCTAGAGGCTCCGTTCTCCTCAAGATAATCAGCTACATCTGGTTGATGAGTGAGTACAATCAATTGTTGATTCTGGGCAAAGTCGGATGCAG
>JAQXFF010000218.1 GCA_029250425.1 Candidatus Thalassarchaeaceae archaeon
CTGCATATGCTGAACTTGAATCCTACGACAATGCAATTCATTGTTTCAACCAGTCGATGGGGAAGGATGTTGGTGAGTCGCTCAAGGGTGAAAACAAGAAACGGGCAAAAGAGCAAATCCGACGCTGCAAATTGCTTCTGAAAGAGCAGAAAAAGCGTACTGCGTGACATTTTCACCTGAGTTTACGCTTTTTCATTGATGGATGGGTTTATGCCTTAACACGTACATAGCAATTTATGGCAAATGAAGCGGGCAGGGATGTCATCGGTCGACTCGGTGGCAAGGACTTGAATCAAGATGGAAGAATAATCAATTTGGTTGTCGTTGGTTCCAGTAGATTCTACGACTACTCAGTAATTGAAGAGGCGATGGATGAATGGACTAATGAAGAAGCGCATCCAGATCTGGTGATCACTGGAGGTGCCAGTGGGGTAGATTATCTGGCAGAGCGATGGGCGGACAACAACAATATTGCTTTTGCAGTATTTTCAGAAGAATGGAATACCCAAAGAGCGGGTCTTGAAGACGGTGGAAGGGTTGCTGCTCCAACTTCACTAACTCATCGATTGTTGGAAACAGCAACACATGTCTTGGCATTTCCATCTCCGACAAGCAAATGGACAAATGTTGTTGTCGAAATGGCTGAAGCCGCAGGTATACCTGTAAAAGTTGTAAAAATTGAATAGAATATTCCGACAGGGCCATGAAGCGTCACCTCGCACGAAGATGTATGGAAGAGCGTGTGGCGGCTCAGCGAGTGATGGCAGGAGATGCCCGCCCACTTGAGGAAATGGTCGCCGTCGAAGAGCCTCTCGAGATTCACATTAACGGACAACCATGGGTTACGACGATGCGTACTCCTGGCCACGATCGTGATTTGACACTCGGCTTACTCTACTCCGAGGGATTGCTTTCAGACCTCAATGACATTGAGCAAATACAAATTGATGACAATGTAGTTTTGATTGAAGGACAAATATCCATGGATGGTCACACACGCGGGTTTGTCCGGTCTAGTTCTTGCGGAGTATGTGGTCGAGCGTCACTTGATGCAATATTGGCACGACAACCCCCGGTCATTTCTCCTGAAGGGTTCACAATTGATTGCAGTGCGATTGACTCCTTGTTGAGGCACCTTCGAAAGAAACAATCTATCTTCGATACGACGGGGGGCGTTCATGCTGTCGCTTTGTTCAACCAAAATTCAATAATCACAGATTTGGCCGAAGATGTTGGCCGCCACAATGCCATGGACAAAATCATCGGCCGATCATTGACCCAAATACCATTTTCAAACACTGGTTTCTTGTTGAGTGGCCGGGTATCATTTGAGATGGTGCAAAAGGCGGTGATGGTGGGCTCCCCCTGCATCATTGCGATTGGCGCCCCAACTACACTTGCGATTGATCTTGCACGGCAGCATGGCATTACACTGATTGGTTTTGCCAGAGATTTGAGATTCAATGTATACACTGGTTCATGGCGATTAATAGATTAATTAACGGAGGGGGAATAGATGCGGAGAGATGTTGAAGCACAACCCCCTATTGAATCTGAAAATCTGAAAATTCGCAAACCAAAGCAAGTTGCTGCAGGCATACAGGGTGTTGTCAAATCATTCAAAATTGGATTGGCCGAGGCCGGGATTTCACGCACAATCAAAACAATGAGGGCAGTAAACAGATTCGACGGTTATGATTGTCCAGGATGTGCTTGGCCTGATCCTGATGGACACCGTTCAGGATTTGAATTCTGTGAAAATGGTGCCAAAGCATTCGCTACAGAAGCGACAAAAAAACGTCTTACTCCAACAATTCTATCAGCGAAAACAGTTCAAGAATGGTCAAAATTCTCAGACATGGAATTGGATAAACTTGGAAGAATAACGCACCCAATGGTGCTTCGTTCTGGTTCTGATCATTATGAGCCCATTGGTTGGGATGCTGCGTTTTCAATGATTTCTGAAGCTGTTAACACATCTGATGATCCGAATGAAACTGTCCTCTACACATCAGGGAGGGCGTCCAATGAAGCCGCATTTCTCTGGGGTACACTGGCACGACAAATTGGCACAAACAACTTACCAGATTGCAGTAACATGTGTCACGAATCAAGTGGTGTGGGCCTTTCCGAATCAATTGGCATTGGCAAGGGAACAGTACGTCTAGAATGCTTTGATTCAGCAGATTTGGTTTTGGTTATCGGTCAAAATCCAGGGACAAACCATCCGCGGATGCTATCTGCACTGACGAGCACAAAACGAAATGGTGGGTCTGTCATCAGTATCAATCCATTGATGGAAACTGGATTGAATCGTTTCAAACACCCACAAGAGGTGATTCGGTTGCTGGGGAAAGGTACTCCGATTGCGGATGATCATTTTCCAGTTAGAATTGGTGGTGATCAGGCACTAATGCAGGGGATCTCAAAAGTGATTATCGAGGAAGGTAATTTGGACTGGAAATTCATCGATCAACAGACAGAGGGATTCGAAGAATGGAAATCAAATATTTCGATGGCAGAGTGGGATGATATCGTCACACAATCTGGAATCGAACGCTCTCGTATTGAATCACTCGGCCGAGCGGTTTCGAAATCCAAGAAGTTGATTATTTGCTGGGCCATGGGAATAACGCAACACGAAAATGCAGTTGCGACAATTCAGGAAATATGCAATGTGTTACTCGCTGGTGGACATTTCGCAAGACCTGGTGCTGGCGCGTGCCCAGTACGTGGACACTCCAATGTGCAGGGAGACCGAACGGTTGGAATCAATCATCACCCCGGAGTTTCATTCCTTGAGGCGTGTGAACGTGAAACTGGAATCAATATGCCCCGTGAATCAGGTTATGATTCTGTGGAGTTCATTCGGGCGGCACGGGAGGGGAAGGTTCGCCTATTCATGGCCCTCGGTGGAAATATTCTTTCTGCGATGTCAGATACCGAAGAGGTGGCAAGAGGGTTAAGAGAAATTGATTTGACCGTTCAAATCTCCACTAAATTGAACAGGAGTCA
>JAQXFF010000251.1 GCA_029250425.1 Candidatus Thalassarchaeaceae archaeon
CAAAATGCCACAGTTCCAGTGATTAATGCGCTATCGGACAAACATCACCCCTGCCAAGCTGCTGCGGATTTAATGACAATCATGGAACGCAACCCTACATTAGAAGGTGAACGAGTTGCTTGGGTCGGGGATGGAAACAACGTTCTTCATGACTTGATGTTGGCTTGTGCAATGCTTGGTGTCGACTGTGTTTGGGCGATTCCAAAGGGATATGAGCCTGACCAAGAAATTGTCGATAGAGCAAGAAAAATCGGTGAAAAGACTGGGGCTAATATGATTGAAACCAATCATCCGGCCGATGCTTGTAAGAATGCAACAATCATTTACACAGATGTATTCATCAGCATGGGCGAAGAACATCTTTCTGACAAAATGGCATCATTTGAAGGATTCCAAGTGAATGAAGATTTGGTTGCTCATGCAACTGATGATTATGGTTTCATGCACTGTCTACCCGCACATAGAGGCGAAGAGGTCACCGATGCTGTTATTGACAGCGAAAACAGCATCGTTTTTGATCAGGCTGAGAATCGAATGTGGGCACAAATGGCGATATTGACATACCTCTGCAACCCTGCGGCATTTGATGCATACAACGAGCTGTACTAGGACGAAATTAGGACCGTTGCCAAGAATCCAGCCAGACCCAAGAGCATTGCCAACCGCAGGCTCTTTTGTACCGAGTGGTCTTCACCTCTATAGAGGCGGGGCTTGACAGTTACAAGCACAAATATGGCAGGTGTTTGTAGTACGAGAAGGCCCATGGGTAGTATGCCTCTTGCATAGGGAGCCACAAGTGGAATTAGTGATGCCAAGACGAGTAATTGAGCAATTGCTCGGGCACGTTCAGCACCTATTTGCTTTGGTAAAGTATCTCGATCAGCATCGCCACTTTCATCCTCAATATCTTTCACAATCTCTCTGGCAGCATTGACCAACATTGCAACCGTGGCCACAATCCAAACCAATGGTGTCATGATTCCATTTACTGCAGCGGCACCGAATACAATGACAATTCCAACAAGCAGGGATACCGCAAGGTTTCCAGATAATCCCTTATGTTTCAGCATGAATGAGGCAGGTACGACCATTTCATAGTGGAACATTAGCAAGAAGGCAACAAACCAAATTCCAATACTAGGCAACCAAGATTCCAGATGCTCGGAGTACAAGGAAGCTACAGTCATAGCCGCTAGTAGAGTAATGATTGAAAGCAGGAATGTCGCACGACCAACTGCTTTGGCTTGTATAAGTGTCAGCGCACCACTTGGAATTGGTCTTTCAGGATGGTTGTAAGCATCCGTTTCATGATCTTGAACATCATTAAAGGCATTCCACGCCGCCATGAATGCAGCAACGCAAATGGCATGCAATAGCACGAGAACGAGTTCAACTTGCGAGAATGTTGTCGTCACCATAAGGGCGCCAACGGCAACAGTAGAGGCTCCAACGAGGATATTTCCACCACGTATTAGGTGCCATACGGGGTGTGCCATACAATTGGCGCTGTGTAGACATCACTTGATGCCTACGCCGTTGCCTTCGACGGACCGGTGTCACCATGATTTCGACCTGATAGAGACCATAAGCAGACACTATATCTTGCTCCACGGAAGAAATTTCGGACACTGCCGACCTTCTCAAAACGTGTATCCTTCGCCAATATGTTCCCCACTTGGTTCATTGTGGCACCCCAACTGAATCGCTCATTCAGGTGATCGAAAACTTCCACTGTGTTCGCGCGTCCACGCTCGCTCAGAAACAGGTACACTTCTTTTCGAAGTCGCTTTGTTCGACTCAGGCCATCGCCTCCTGGCATCGCTTGTGTATGTGTTTCCACACTGTTGGTTTTGCGATTGGTCTCCAACATCCATTTTCGTGATTTCCGCTGGCATGTACCAGGGCTCCATCCTTCGGGCTTCTTGGTCTACGGGATGCCACAAGTGTGGCAAACGTGACAATCTCATTTTGCTGCAATATTTCTGTTTGCATGAAAGGTCCTACCGTGGGACTGCCTATGAAGAAAAGCAGGTGGCTGAAACTGAAAATGAAAGTGCAGAAGCCGCGCAGTTGGCTGCTTTTCAAATTCAATTGTTACTGAAACTAAACGCACAGGAGTATTCCCATGGCGTTCCGTTGATATACGGGCTATCAATCGCCCGCCATACGCTCGTATGGTGTAGCGGCCCATCATGGTGGACTCTCAATCCATCGACCCGGATTCGAATTCCGGTACGAGCATCTAATTCAGAAATTATGACACGGGCAATTTTGATGTGTAAGGCATCTGTCGCACGGTCATGGACGACTGGCGCACATTCGACATTGCGAATCCGACAGAGGAGCATGCAATGATTCGTGAAATGGTTCGTGACTTCGCGCGTGAAGAAGTAGAGCCACAAGCTCTCGAACACGACAGGGACGAAAAATTCAATCTTGATTTATTCAAAAAACTAGGTGAATATGGGCTATTGGGTATCACAATCTCCGATCAGTATGGTGGTGCCGGAATGGATGCTACTGCCGCAGCGATTGTCAATGAAGAGTTGTCATATTCGGACCCTGGATTCTGCCTTGCATACCTTGCACATGCTCAGCTCACTGTCAACAATCTTGCAGTGAATGGGTCAGATGAACAAAAGTCTCGATTCTTACCGGGCCTTTGTTCTGGAGAATTGATTGGGTGCATGGCGATGTCAGAACCAGATTATGGAACTGATGCTCTTGGTATGACCACTTCAGCAATTCTTCAAGATGATGGGAACTGGTGCATCAATGGTCGGAAAATGTGGATTACGAATGGTGTGGTCGACGATGAAGGTACAGCTGCAGATATTGTTTGGCTATACGCGCGAACCGGTACAGATTCCCGTGGGCGACCTGAAATTTCTACATTCATAGTTGAACGCGGAATGCCTGGATACAAAGCGGGTCAAAAAATTATGGATAAACTTGGCATGCGCGCATCCAATACAGCAGAACTTGTGTTTGAGGATTGTATTGTTCCAAGCGCTAATTTAGTTGGGGAACCCGGTCATTCAATTCGACACATGATGCGAAATTTGGAGATTGAAAGGGTTGCGTTAGCAGCTCAGGCAGTAGGGATCTCACGTAGATGCCTTGCCGACATGTCCCGATATGCTGGTGAACGAGAAGCATTCGGGGCCCCAATTCAACAATTCGGGCAAATGCAGCGACACATTGGTGAATCGTGGGCTGAATATCGAGCAATGCGAGCGTATGTGTATGAAACCTGCCGAGTAATGAACTTGGAATCCGGTGGGCAGAGGCTGGATTCCGATGGTGTCAAATTATTTGCGACTACAGCCGCGAAAAATATTGCAGATCGTGCCATTCAAGTCATGGGTGGTTACGGATATGTTGGCGAGTATGTTGTTGAACGATTGTGGCGTGATGCAAAGTTGCTTGAAATCGGCGGTGGTACACTTGAAAGCCATCAGAAGAATATCACTCGTGATTTGGCTAAAAATCCAGATCCAATCGAGGAATGATGATGGCTACTAGAGAGGCCCTCATCGAAGCACTTGGTCTGAAGAATGTTGTCAGAGCGGGCTGGGTTCTCGCCGGGGTCGAGGACCCAGAGTCAGTCGCTGCTCACTCGTGGGGGATGGCCCTCTTGGCCACGCAACTTTGCCCAGATGATTTGAATCTACAGAGGGTTTTGGAATTGTGTATCTTACATGATATTGCAGAAGTTCGTGTGGGTGATATCACACCACATGATGGAATCTCTCCTGAGGAAAAGCATCGCAGGGAAACAAAGGCTATTCATGAAATGGGTATTGATGCAAGTGAAATTTTTTCGGAATACGAATCTCAAGACACGCCCGAATCTCAATTTGTACGATATTTGGACAAGTTGGATATGGCTTTGCAAGCTGAAATATACGAGTCTCAGGGATTAGACCTTACTGAGTTCAAGAAAGCGGTAAAAGAGTGGTAGTCCCGGGAGGATTCGAACCTCCGTCCCCTGGACCAAAACCAGAGATGATGGACCGCTACACAACGGGACTCCAACCCCGCGGGGGGGCCTATGATTCTTGAACGATGTGATGAACAGGGATACGAAAGGTCAAGCATTGGTGGCCTCGGTGGCGGCGCTATGCGTCGCGCAACAGTCTCGATGAGTATGGTGATTCTGTTCGTTTTGAGCAGTTTTTCCCCATTGATTGAGATTTCTAAACCGTCTCAAGGCGTTTCACAGGCGACAGTAGAATCGCCAAATGAAGTTAGTTTTCCAATTTCGACTGCATTCTCGCCGAGTATAGAATTCTGGACTCAACAGGAAACTGTGAAACCGATGATTCTGACCCGCGATTTGCAATCTTTGCATCAATGGCAAATTGATAATGATTTGTTGCCGGAACAGGCACCAGGTACTTTCACTCCCGCGCCTCCTTCTAGTGGCGTAGTTGAACACCGACGGGTCACAATGCCTGGTTATCTTGTACCTAAGTTGGCAGGCGTTGAAGGTGTTTTCGCAGTTTATGATGACAGTACAGGACCTGAACCTGTGGGTGCACTACCCGGAGATCCAAATACGGTGAAAAGTGGCGAAATTCATGGGGCGAATGATGCTTGGGAACGTGGTTACAATGGTTCGGGCGTTCGGGTTGCTGTAGCAGATTCAGGTGTTGATTTCGCCCATCCTGATCTCAATGGGACCCAAGCCATCCTCGATGATTCAAATTCCCCATATGATGGGTGGGGAATCATGCACGACCCCATTTCCCTGGTTCGATGGCAGCGGGATGGTTTAGCCTATCCTAGCGCAGGAAATTCGTGGTGGGTCGAAACAACTGATACCGATTCTGATTTAGACAATGATTCTATTCTTGACACAAAGGGTTGGGGTATTTCTGGAC
>JAQXFF010000295.1 GCA_029250425.1 Candidatus Thalassarchaeaceae archaeon
GCCAAGGTAAACATGTACTCGACCTAAGCCTCCATCAGTACCTTCCCAACCTGTTTCACTAACCATGAAATCGGCATATCCATCGCCGTTTACATCACCCGCACCTTCGACGTTTGCACCAAAGAGACCGTCAATTGATTCACCCGCAGTCATCCAAACTGGAATTGGATTCAAACCTGTGGCAAATCCAGAATACAGTAACACGGCACCGGTTGTGTTTCCAGTGTCATTGTTCTGATTGGGAGCTCCAATGAGAATGTCGTCGTAGCCATTGCCATCTGCATCTCCGACCACGGCCAAAGACGCTCCAAAACGGGCACCTTCGTGAAGACCGGTGAGGGTTAGGTCTGGAGTTGTGCTATACCCTTCCACGGAACCATAGTGGATGTGAACTGCACCAGAATCATTGTCTGCTCCAGGTTCGCCATAGATGAGATCGCTGTATCCATCAGCATTGTAATCTCCATTGGCATTGGCATCGGTACCGAAATCTGTTGATTCACTTGATTCCAGAACCAAAAGCGGGTCTGGAGAGATTCGGCCATCGTCACGTCCAGTCAAGTCACGGACAATCCGTAGGCCTGTTCCGTTGTCGATTCCATAGACGAGTTGGGCACGTGTGGTAGCATCGAGGTGATGGCTGAGCGGTTGCCCGATACCTTCGCCTTCATCCACCACAGAAAATGTGCGAGCATCGCCATCAAGTGAAATCACAGCCACTCGTTCATTGATCGAGTCCACAAAGGAAAGGTGCAGAACATCATTGACATCGATATTGAGAACTATGTCGTCTGCTGCGCCTGCTTCAACCATGTCTGTATGACGCCACCATGAACCTGTATATCGCATCAAGTCCAAGCCACCGGAATCTGCATCTCGATATGCGACGGCAATCGAACCATTGCTGTAGATTGCAATCTCAGGAGCTGAGGTGATAGTCACATCATTGACCAGTGTTCGAACCATCCAATAATATCCATTTGTCGAGGTGTAATCGCTTTCCCTGGCCACTTTGAGGGCTGATGCATCAACATCGAGATAGGCGACTCTGGCAAACCCACGATAGTCGACAACGATGGAGCAACCTCGTCCAATATCCCCAGTTGAATCAACAGTTGTACGGGTTGTTGTACCATCAGGAGACAATGTGTAGACTTCGAGATCCTGTGTGTCGACATTGTACCCACACGCCTTCACAACTTGATCTGGACCAATGGCAACGTCGAGGTCCTCCACCGAATCAGAAAAGTTGGAAATGGCGCTTTCGACCCAAGTATTGACACCACGGGTGGCCATCACTTCCCAATCGATTCCATCGTACTGAATTTCATCATAAGCCAGAGATTCGCCCCAGCCATCAGTCACTTCGTAACTCTCCAATTTTGGTGTGGAATTTTCCAGTGCTGGAATCATGGTTGTCATTGGTGCAAGAACCATGAGCAGGGTCAGAAATAGACTCAACCGACGCATATCTTCACACCAAAATAAGGGGGGATTGAACTCGACCCTAAGGGGTCGAGGGAGTCAAGGTTCTTCAGACAACCGCCTAGAAGCCCCTTTCAACATCAGGCCGAATCCGAGGATATGGCTGGGGGGCAGTGGCTGCTTTGCGCTGATGGTGAATGGCCACCTGAGAGCGTGTGGGGTCCCCTTTCAGAGGCTTGTGACGTCATTGTCGGAGTTGATGGTGGAACCGATGCCGCCCTTTCACGAAATTTAGAGGTCACAATGGCCACTGGAGACTTTGATTCAATCACCGATACAGAGGTTGAACGAATCGCTCTACCGAACCAGAATTCGTCCGATTTGGAGAAGACCCTGCAGTACGCATTTGAGAGTGAGGCGGAAGTTGTGAAAATCATCGGAGTGGAGGGGGGTGAAATCGATCACCAACTCGCGGCCTTTGCTGCACTTGTCGAAGCACCTTCAGAATTGGAAATCTCCATGCACATGTCAGAGCATATTGTGATGCGCTGTTTGGATGATTTGGAACTGGTTTTAGATGCGGGAACAAAATTGAGCCTGTTCGCCTTTACCGCGTGTGCAAATGTGAGCATCTCTGGTGTTGAATTTCCGCTCGACGGTGAGCCTCTGGCATTCTCTACACGTGGGTTGCACAATGTGGCTCTCGGTGGATCGATTCACATTGAAAGTGATGGTGCTCTAGTTGTGGTTATTTCCGCACATTGATTGAGAAATCATGTGTCCCAGGTTCGCCCAAACCATCGACCTGGGCCTTCTCGCTGATGGCAGCTGCTGCAACGGTCTCTTTGAACGTACCACGCTGGGTGAGAATACCTCGCCTCCAAGCCGTCCATGGCGAGTACCCCGGCAAATACGCACGCCATGTGAATGGCACTCGCCCGGGTGTGACCCGGTTGACAATCTGTGTAATGGATGTCGTGCAAGTGGAAGTAATCGTGTTGTACCATTCCGGAGTTTCTGCCAGTTGATTGGTGCGCTGCATCATCGCTTGCAACAAGGCGTTCTTCTTGTGAGGTAGAACGTCACATGGATAGAGGTGGACATCATTG
>JAQXFF010000301.1 GCA_029250425.1 Candidatus Thalassarchaeaceae archaeon
GCTTATTGAGACCTGCATTTCCACGGCCACCGCGCATACCTGCACCACGACCTGCTTTCTTTCCACGACCATGGTAGCGAGAGCGACCACGGAATTTGTTTGTACGGGATACCATATTGTTCACCTCACATCATGCGGGCAGCGATTTCTTCAATCGCTTCGCCCCTAAAGCCGAGTGCGCCACCTATTGTGAAGTGGCGCTTGACACCGCCCCATCCCTTGTTACCACGGGGTGGGTGCAGTCGGAAGACACGCTTCAGCGTCTCCATGTCCTTGACAGTTGCATCGCCGCTGGCAATGGCCTTGGCAAATGCATCAATTGTCTTGTATTCTGAAAATTCCTTGACCGCTGCATCAGTCACTGGTTTGTCACCGACCAAGCGACCACGGTTGCGAAGGAGACCTGCGATAGCCTCTTCTGAGACCTCGCCCCAAGTCACGTAATCCTTGACCTTCTGAAGCATTCCAGCGTAGGTTTCAGATTCAGGGATGAGGACAGCATGGTTGACACGAGTCAAATTGAGGTGTTCCATGGTTTCACGGATTTTGCGCTCGACTGTGCGATCACTACGAACACGGATTACAAGCCAAGTCATTCAGTTACACGCCCCTTCACGATGTTGAGTGTTTCATGATCACGCTTGGTGACACGGTGAGCATTCAATTGCTTGAGGGCATTGAATGTCGCCTTTGCGAAATTGATTGTGGTGCGCGTCTGACCCTTTGAACGGGACCAAACGTCAGTTACACCAGCAAGTGTCAGAACTTGACGGCCCGTGTCTCCAATCACCAAGCCCTTTCCTGTTGGTGCCGGGATCAGGGTGATTCGAGTTGAACCAGCACGACCTGTGACCTTGAATGGTACACTGGTACCCGCGCCTCGACCTGATTCCCACGAACCATTTCCTCGCTGGATTTGAATAATATTCAACTTGGCATTGGTAATTGCCTTTTGGATTGTAGCTGCAACTTCCTTGCCTTTGCAAATCGACAAACCGACGTACCCATCTTTGTTTCCAACACATGCCATGACATTGAATCGGACACGGCGACCACTGTCGGTCATGCGCTGAATCATGTTGACATTGATGATATCATCTTCAAGTCCTGGAAGCAAAGCATCGACGATTTCGACTTCCCGAATTGGCATTCCTGTTGCGAATGCATCATCGATTGTGATGATTTGACCACTCTGAACCATACGGCCAAGTCGAGTCTTTGGAGTCCAATTTCTCAACTTTTCCATAGGATCAGGGCCGACACCTCGGCGACGACGTGGTGCACCTTCAGTTTCCTCGGGTTGCGCCCATGCGGCTGCAATTCCCGGTGCTTGTGGCGTATTCTCTTCGTCACTCATTTCAGTTCGCCTCCTCAATTGCAGCCTTTGTCTTCTCGACAGCACCCGCGATACTCTTGTCGATGTGCTCGCCTGCTAGGCGCTCATCGCTAGGGAAAATTTCCTCGCTGTGTGGAACCCAAAGCCCGCCATCTACCATGCCTTTGAGGGCGGCAAATACGCGGTTTCCTGGTGTAGATGCTGCAAGTCCAATATCTAGAACTGCTTCATCGTGACCAGCCTTCTGCACTTGCTTTGCAAGAGCAAAACCAGTACAGTAAGCGGCAGGAACCGTCTTGGTTGAAATCTTGGATGGCCATGCATACTTTCCACGAAGAGATGATCCATCTGCTGCAGAGATGACTTGGTCACCCTGCTCGTCGTATGCAACCAATTGACAAATCACCTGTGTGTTGGTTACACGAACAACTGCACGAGGGATGCCGCTTCGGAGTAACTTCAGGCGCCGATGATAATCGGTTTGTCCTGTTGAACGGCGCTTGTATCGGCGTCTCTGACGTTTGCCCTGTGCCATCACTTCTCACCTCCCAATGAAATACCATCGATTTCCATGTTCGCCTTCATGTGGGCGATTGAACGATAAGAACCACCCTTGGCCTTGCGATAGTAGTAACGGTATTTGCTGGCTTCAAGTGTGCCATCTTCACGCATACCCTTGAGAGTACGACGTTGACTTCGAATGGTACGCATCCAGCGGTTCTTCTTGGGTAGACGCGCACGCGCACTACCCTTCCGTGAACCATGTCCTCGACGGCGACCCTTGGCTCGCTGAGCATCGAGTTTTCGAGCACGCACACGACTGGTCCCTTGAATGGGACGTGCCTTGATGAGACCTTCCTCAATCAATTCGCGAATGTCGGACTTCTGAACAGCACTAGAGATTTGATCAACGTAACTGGGATCAACCCAAACACGGTTTACACCGCACTTCATAATCTGTGCAGCCATCTTCTTCTGGTTCGTAATTTGCATCAGACACCCCTCCTGCGGTTGAGGACACGGATGCCCAATTCATCTGCGCGCTCATGAATGAGGATACGCTTTCGACCACCGACAGTGCCACCAACGCGAGCAGCTTGAACTGCGGGGTCGATGCCATCCAAATCTTCAGGGCGATGAACGAGTACTTCTTGGAATCCAGAAGGATGGAAATCACGGACTGCTGCAACCTTGCCGTATCCTACACGAGCCTTTGGACTGCGATACTTGCGATTCTTGCGCTGACTGGAGTCGTCTCCTCGAGGCCTTTTCCAACCTGTTCGAGATAGGCGCTTGTAACGGAACCATTCCTGGCGACGGAACTTGGGCTGCACCTTGTTCTGAGCCTTGCGAGATTCAAGAGCCGCTTTCGTAGCCTCATCGAGTTGAGGCTTCTGTTTGGCGACGTGGAAGTATTCTTCTTCATCTTCATCCCAGTCATCATCAGAATCGTCCCAATCCTCTTCTTCAGCTTCTTCTTCGACAACATCTTCGTGGCTCTCGGCCTCTTCAAGACGTGCGATCAGGTCGGCCTTCTTTCCAGACACAGGCAAGCCTGCTTCCTTCAAGAGTTCCTTGAGTTCTGCAACGGTCATGTCACTAAATTCGCTCATTCCCATTCCCCCTATGCCTTATCGACGATGTAAACGCCGTCTTGGAACACTCGGCGATCGCGGCCACGGATGCGGCACGCTCGTTCGATGTTCGCACTGGTCTGTCCGACCTTCTCCTTGTCAATGCCAGATACCACAACTTCGGTCTTGTTCTCGACCTTAACCGTGACATCAGCAGGTGTCCAAGGCAATTCTGCCTTTCTTGGGACACGTTCTCCAAAGAGATTGTTGATTTTGAGTACGGAACCTTCTACCTTGAGCGTCATAGGGAAGTGAGAATACACCGCCTTCAGTCGATACTCAAAGCCCTCTGAAATTCCCTTGTTCATGTTTCGAATGTGGGCGCCCCAGGTACCGGCTAGTGCCTTTTCCTTTCGGCGTGGCAGGTCGCAGAATACAACGACGTTGCCATCAGTGATCGATACACTGACACGTGAATGAATAAATTCACGCGAAATGGATTTCCCATCCTTAGATAGTGTGAGCATGCCATCAGAAATAGCGCAACCAACACCATCGGCTGGTTCGATGGTGTGTT
>JAQXFF010000311.1 GCA_029250425.1 Candidatus Thalassarchaeaceae archaeon
AGGTGGACTCGATGGTCAACGCTCAAGTTGAGGCTGTCAAGAACCTCAAGATTGACACGATCACTGTTTGGGATTCTGGCAACGGTGCAGACGGAAAGGGTGCAACATCCAATTTCGTCAGTGGACTGGTTCAAACCCTTCCACCTATGCATGATGTCGCCAAGATGGCTGGCGTTGATTTGCCCGAATATCTAGGCTCAATGACCGAAGATTCCGAGTAATCGGATTTCAAACTCAACGGAACGATTGAAGCGGAGACCGCCTTCGGCGGTCTATGCGCACACGCGTGAGCACCGTCTTGGTGTTGCTACTCGTCTTGCCCACCTTGATGGGGTGCTTTGGCGAAGATGCCAAGCCTCCCGCTGTACCTGACCATCCGTTTGGCTTTGAAGAAGCAATTGCATCTGGTGTGTGGTATCACGTCGGTGGTAGCCCTGCCTCTCAAAACGCCACAGATATCCTAGATGCAGAGGCCATGGCTGAGCGCGGATTCTCGATGGATATGTTCAACGGTTCAAACGTTCCTTACTGGGCCAATGGGACTTACTACGGCACTGGATATGATACGTTTGAACCAACATTGGGTATCCTATCTGATGGTACAATTGTCTTCACCAATTTCGAGGGTGCAGGTGCTGGGACGAAGATTATTCGAAGCCAAGACCAAGGTCAAACTTGGGAAAATGTGGGACCATTCGGCCAGGTGTATCCTACCGGGCAAGTACCCAATTCAAATGATCCTTACATCTATGTCGATCCATGGACTGATCGAATTGTCAAGTTCGACATGCATGCTCTTGTAGCAATGTATGTTGAATATTCAGATGATGGAGGAGATACATGGAGTGTACCTTTCACAGCATACGGATACTATACTCCACAAGATCACCAGAGCATTGCCTCGACTCTGGATGTGAATGGCATCGGTTTCTATGAAACCATCTACGTTTATTGCATCAATACGGGGACATCAATCGCAGGCCCTCAATGCTCACGTTCATTGGATGGTGGGCATACTTGGGATTTGCAGCAACCAGGTTCTCCTCTGACCACACAATGTAGTGGATTACACGGCCACGTGGTCGGTTCCATCGATGGCTGGGTCTATCGTGGCAATCCTTCCTGTGAAGGCCCAGCTGTGTATGCCAGTGATGATGGCGGTTACACTTGGTCTGAACACACCATCACGACAGAAGTGGGCATGCAGCAAGGTTGGCACAGCCATGAGGTGGCCACAGCAACCGATGCTGCTGGGAATCTCTACGGCATGTGGATTGGAGATGGCATGATGCCATGGGTCAGTTGGTCAACAGATCATGGGGATACTTGGAGAGAACCCATCATGGTTGCAGCGCCAGGTATCGAGGAAGCAGGTTTCCCAACAATCCATGCTGGTGCAGATGGCCGAGTTGCTTTCGCTTACATTGGAGAATTCACTGATGGTGGCGGCTGGGGTGGATTCATGGGTGTTGTTACAGATGCCAATGCAACAAACCCCTTGATTACCACGACCATGGTCAATGAATTTGGTGACATGCTTGACATGACTGATGACTGTGGCGATGTTCGTTGCGGCGGATTTGGTGATTTCATTGATATCGAAATCGATGATCAAGGTCGTCCTTGGGTGGCTCTTGCTCACAATGTGAACAATGCGGAAGCAGTGATTGGCACGTGGACCACAGGACCCAGTTTGTTTGGCGACAATATCACAATGCTCGACATTCTACCAGCTGGGGGAAATTCAACACTACTGATGTGAGGTACTCTCATGGTCAACTATGGCTTTGTCATCGACAATCGCACCTGTATTGGTTGCCACGCTTGTACGGTAGCTTGCAAATCTGAACACGGCGTCCCCATCGGTGTC
>JAQXFF010000336.1 GCA_029250425.1 Candidatus Thalassarchaeaceae archaeon
TTTTTAAAATAATCTGTAAATGTCTCATATTCCAAGTTTCTTCTGGCCATAATGCCTTCAGATCACGCTCAGTTTGTACGACATTCCTCGCTTCTGACAATCCCCAACGTGCTGCTAAGCGGTGGATGTGTGTATCCACTGGAAACGCGGGAATCCCATACCACTGCGCCATCGCAACACTCGCGGTCTTGTGTCCAACTCCGGCCAAACTCTCGAGGTATTCCCAGTCAGGGCGCATGCCACCACCTTCGACCAGTTGTTCGGCCATGCGTCGTAGATTCTTGGCCTTGGTCGGTGCCAAGCCAATCTCTCGAATTAACGCTTGAATGGTATCGACATCAAGTTTGGACATTTGTTCAGGAGTATTTGCCTTTGCAAACAGTGCGGGGGTGACTTGGTTGACTTTTTTGTCAGTAGTTTGTGCTGAAAGCATCACTGCTACGAGGAGCGTGTAGGCACTTGAATGATTGAGGGGGACTGGAGTTTCGGGATACAATTCATCCAGTATCGTCCCTATTCTCAGTGCCTTTTCGGACCGATTCACGTTTCCAACTCCACATCCACTTCGCCTCGAAGTCCGAGCCAAATACCAAAGGCGATGCTTCCGAAGAATGGGCCATAACAAGCGATGTATTGGGTGTTCTGCCAGGTCTCAGGACTTCCGATTAGGATGTATCCAATGAGTGATAGAATTGCCCCTGGGAACATGGCGAATAATCCAAATGTAATTGCCTTCCCAACACCCATCATTTCCCCTCCTTGGCGATTTTGAGACTTTTTTGAATTTGTAATTCGACCCACCATAAACCAGACAGTGCGGCAATGGTGATTCCAATCATTAGACCCACGGGTGACCTTTCGACACCTGTTCCAAACCAGAGGAAGATGAATAGAAAGCATCCAATGGCCAACAACCCGGTGCGCAAAATGAGTGCAACAATTTGTGGACGCATACAATCACCAGAGTAACTGTTCCAAGTCTGAGCCGCTACGACAGTTGAGGATATCGGTCTGCTCTAGCCAACCCTTTCGGGCAATTTGAGCCCCAAACCAGACGTCTTTCAGCCCCTGTGGACTGTGTGCATCAGGGTTGATTGAAATCGGCACGCCCAGCTCTTTTGCATAACGACAATATCTCCAATCAAGATCTAACCGGTAGGGGCTTGCATTGATTTCAACAACTTTGAGTTCCCCTTCTGCATTCAGTTCGCCCATTCGTCGCAATACTGCGTGAAGGTCTACTGCAAATCCATCCCGTCCACCTAGTATTCTCCCTGTGGGGTGGCCTAGAATCGTAAATGAGGGATTTTCAATCGCATTGATGAGTGCTTCAGTGTTCACATCTTCATCTCGTTTCATCCATGTGGGTAATTGGTGTACACTGCCGACAACATGGTCGAGCACACTCCGTTCTTCATCGGAATAGTCGAGACTTCCATCCGGAAGGATGTCGCATTCATTTCCATGGAACAAACGGAAATCAACACCTTTGTCCGTCCAATTCTCATTCAATGCACGAACTTCAGCAGATTGCGTGACCAGTTCATCAGGGCTGAGTCCACTGGCAACCTGCAGAACTTGGCTATGATCAGCAATCCCCAAAAATTCCCAACCGAGGTCCTGTGCGGCGTCAGCCATTTGACTGAGAGTAGCCGTGCCATCTGAGGCGGTTGTGTGATTGTGGAATGCTCCCTTTAGCATAGAGGCCTCCATCAAAACGGGCAGGTTTCCAGAATCTGCGGATTCAATTTCGCCAGAATCCTCTCGTAATTCAGGTGGGACCCATTGTAAATCCAAGTGGTCATAAATCTCAGATTCCTTTTCAGCAGGTAAGGAAAATTTAGCCGCATCCATGCCCTTTAAATCACCGACGGCATCGACTGGAAATAACCCAAATTCATTGAGTCTTAATCCACGATCAAGTGCGCGTTGCCTCATTCTAACGTTATGCTCCTTGGACCCGGTAAAGTAAGCCAGTGTGTAGGCAAAGACATGAGGTGGGACAAGGCGAACCTGTGCATCAATCGTCGTGTTTGATGCCATTTCTTCGTAGGCATCGCCCCCTAGTGCTTCAAGGACGCCTCCATCAAGTCCCGATTTGAGGACCTCGTCTGAGAAGAATTCAGTCCCTAGGATGATGCTAACTTTCGATGAACCAGCCCCTTTTACATCAGCAACGCCGGGTAGTGACACAATCTGTTCGGCAACCGCCTCAACATCTTCTGGCAATACAGCTGCGACAATATCCAAATCTCCAATTGTTTCTTTTCGGCGTCGTGTCGAACCAGCCAATTGTGCACGTGAAACACCATCCATCGATGATATTCTAGATTCCAAAGCCTCACCATACAGTAAACCAACATCCAATCGTCTGCGGCCCGAGAACCGCTTTAGTAATTCGATTCCATCCAGAACTTTTTGTTCTGATTTTTCGCCCATACGATCTAGTTCTCGAAGATGCCCATCTTCGCCAGCCATCTTCAATTGTTCAATTGATTCAATACCCAATTCTTCGTGGAATTGTTTGATTCGCTTTGGGCCAAGGCCAGGGATGGCCAACATTTGGATTAAGCCAGCGGGGATGCTGGTGTACAGATTGCCAATATCGCCCCATGTCCCCTTCGTTAGAGCCTCCGTGATTAACCCAGCAATGCCTTTTCCGATGCCTTTGACATCAGTCAACCGACCTTCAGAAGTGATGGTCCACAGATCTTCTTCGAGACTGCCTAAGGTGCGGGATGCATTCTGATAGGAACGGACTCGGAAGGGATTTGCCCCCTTCAGTTCCAACAGTACGCCCACCTGTTCTAGAACCATGATTACGTTTGACTTAGAGTGGAATGGTGGTCCATTACGGCGAGGCCGAGGCAGACTCCAATTCGCAACGCTCACCATGGAGTCTAAGGAGACACGGACGTTCTTGACTCTTGGCACAGGCTGAAGAGCCCCCTCCTCATGGATGTCCCATGGACTCGGTTGAAACACTCAGTCAAGTGCTGTGTGCGTCTACCCTGCTGTTGTGGGTTTTGATCGCGACACTTTCACGCAATGATGAGGCTGAGAACCGTGCACAATGGGCGATGGTGATTCTATCCCTATCCGCCACAATATCTCTGATTTGTCTGGATATTTCAGGTGGCAGCCTTTGGGGTTCGAGTTACTTGCCCAAACCATTGGCAGTCCTGTGCCTTGCCTTCGCTTTCCTTGCCCGCCTCAACATCAAAGGTCGCAGTATCTCACAAGGGATGAATCCCCATCAGATAATGAAGGAAAAACGCGACGCGGAAGAAGAGTGACTAATCTTTGCGGCGAATAATGACTTCAGGGCTACTCGGAATTGTCGGCTCGATATGGTGTTCGTGTTTACCACCGCGCCGGATCGCATCAAACCGTTCTTCTGTTCGCAGATCACTGGTTGTTTTCTGCTCCATATTACGATGCCAAATATTGCGAGCACGATATAGTCGAACCGTTCCAAACAATCCTAAAGCACCCAGGAGTATGATGAGACCTGCGTTCGAGCTATTGAATTCCCAAGGTGTATGTTCAGTGAGCCACTTTGAAAAATCATCCAGCAGACGATTGATGAACGAAATATCAGGAGGGTTGGTTCCTTCGCTGTGACTGTTCATCCCCTCCCATTCCTCACCTGTCACTTCAATGGGCAAATCAATGGTGTGACTTGCTGTACTATTGGCGCGCGCGAAGATCCGTAGATTGGCCATTGCAACCCCTTCGGATAAACCCGATAATGTGACTTGCAATTCCAAATTATCACCCTGGTTGATATCATAATACGCAGGGTCGAATTGATCTCGTAGATGAACATCATCTTTGACATCAATAAGCACATTCAAACCAATTGGGCCTTCGTTTCCAATTGTACAAGTGAATGTAACTGGTTCACCCAAGTCGAGGGTTGCAACGGGGGGGTCACATCCTGTAGAGAATACAGGTTCGTGCACATCTGGATTGTTTGGGTAAGCATCTGCTCCATCCCAAACCGTGTAATTCTCAGTAGGGTCGTCATATCCGTCCCCATCACTATCCTCAGCACAGGCCAAAGGTGAGAGAAGCAATATGGCGCAGGCTGCGAAAACCGCCCATCTCAAGGGATTCACTCCTCGGATTTTAGTTTATCATCGATGAATGCGCGCATGTATTCAGGTAATTCCCCATTGACAAAAACGACATCATTGACTTCGACTAACTTCATTAGCGCATAATAAATTTGCATGGCGGTCATTGGTGTGCTACTGCACCCAGTGCATCCCCCCTCCAATCCAATCATGATGATTCCATCCGTTGTATCAATCACATTGACCACGCCGTCGTGTGCGTCGAGTACTGCTTGAACGGGTCCGACATTTTCCAGAATTAACTGTATGTCAACGTCCACCATGATGAGATGGAGGAGGCGGAGGCCTTTCAACCCGTTCCCCCTTACGACGGGCATGACACGCGTTGTTCTCCTCGATCTTTTGGTTGAAAGACCGGCTTTCGGACAAGGTGGAAATGCCGAAATTATGGCTCCTTTCGCACCTGCTGAATGCCTTTTACTGACACCACAATTGGCAAATCGTGACGCTTACAGATCCGAATGGGAATCGAATGGAATCACCTATCGTCGAATTGACACCCCCGATTCGATTGAGGAACTCAAACCTGACGCCGTAATTTGCTCAGGTTCTCGCGCCAACATTAGCATGTGGGAATCTTGGATGGATGATGCAGCCCAGGTATTGCAACAAGCAGTCACTGCTAATATCCCCGTTCTCGGCATTTGTTTTGGTCACCAATTGTTGTGCAAGACTCTTGGCGGGGAAGTCAAGCGATCAAAGGATCGAATAGACGCTGTATCTCCATTATTTTCAGTCGGGATGGATACTTTGTTGTCTCCGATTCAAATGGGACTGTTCTCACATCAAGATCAAGTGACTCGCTTGCCCCCGGGAACTCGCCGAATTATTTCTACAAAGCATTGTGAAAATGCAGCTATGCGTGTGGCCGGCAAACCCGTTTGGGGTGTACAATTTCATCCCGAAGCCAGTCGAACAGTAATCGAGCAAGCACATGCAGATGGAGACATGGATGATGCTGAATTTGCCGCATTTGAGTCCGAACATGATGGCGGTGCGCTATTATCTGCCTTCGCGCAACTTTGCATGCCTTGAAATGGCCCTATAGGGCCATATTTAGTTCCCCTGAGATTATATGGGAGCCGCCGGTCGGCCGGCCAACCAGAGGTGTAACCATGGAAGGAACAGAAGTCGGTATGATTGGAATGGGCGCGGGTGTCTTCGGACTCCTGATCGCGTTTATGTTGTACAAAAAAGTTGATTCAATCGAAATCAAAAACGAAACAGTAGCGAAGATAACACAGCGAATTCAAGATGGTGCAATGGCATTCTTGTATGCAGAATACAAAATGCTGTCATTCTTCATCGTAGCTGTCGCCGCTTTGCTGTATTTAGGTGGCGATTCCAATGGACTCGGTTTGGAGACCATGATCGCATTCATCATTGGTGCATTGTGCAGTGTCGCTGCTGGATTTTCAGGCATGCGTTCAGCAACCAGTGCAAACGGTCGAACTGCTCAAGCAGCCGCTGATGGATTGTCACAACTTTCAGAAGGTTCTGAACCCAAGGGCGAGCACGTCAAGCGGGGACAAGCCGCTGCCCTCGAAACCGCATACAACGGTGGGGCAGTCATGGGTCTCGCTGTAGGTGGTCTTGGTCTTGCAGGTATTTCCCTGATGTATTACTTCACACAAACAGAATTTTTGACAGTTGAGAATATTGCAGGATTTGGAATGGGTGCCTCATCCATTGCACTCTTCGCGCGCGTGGGCGGTGGAATCTACACCAAAGCCGCTGACGTCGGTGCTGATCTTGTGGGTAAAGTCGAAGCGGGAATTCCTGAAGACGATCCAAGAAACCCTGGTGTGATTGCAGACAATGTTGGAGACAATGTTGGCGATGTTGCTGGAATGGGGGCAGATATCTTTGAGTCATTCGTAGGATCTATAATTGCAGCTATGATAATTGCAAGTAATTCCCAAGATATGGGCGTTGATTATGTAATGATG
>JAQXFF010000006.1 GCA_029250425.1 Candidatus Thalassarchaeaceae archaeon
CATCATGTTATCACTCACCGCTACTGTTGTACCTACATGATCGTTCAAGTGTTCAGTAACCCAGGATGAACGAGCATTCTCCGAAGGATGAAGTCGATTCCATCTTTCAATATTCGCGGCATCTCGACGAAGTTCGCCATAGGAGGTAACCGACCAAATTTCACATGCAATGTTGAGTTCCTCAAGTATTTCCGCCGCTCGTTCTACTTGCAGCATAATGGGTCCTGAACCCAACAGTCGAACCTTAGCGTCATCATTTCCACTAATTCGATATAGACCTCTGATGATTCCTTCATCCACCCCCTTTGGTTTGGCAGGCATTGGATGATTCTCGTTGTAGACGGTGATGTAGTGGATGACATCTTTTTCATCATTGCACATTTCATCGATTCCATGCTTGATAATCGTCGCCAATTCGTAGGCATATGCAGGGTCCCAAGCACGTACAGCAGGATTGGTCATCGCCATCAAATGTGAATGCCCATCTTGGTGCTGTAAACCTTCACCATTGAGGGTAGTTCGACCCGCAGTTGCACCGATTAGGAATCCACGCGCCCGACTATCTGCTGCAGACCATATCAAATCAGCTACACGTTGAAATCCGAACATTGAGTAGTAGATGTAGAATGGAATCGTGGCACAAACTTGCGTTGAATATGAAGTTCCACTGGCAATAAATGTCGACATCGCACCTGCTTCGTTAATGCCTTCTTCGAGAATTTGACCACTCTTGCTTTCTTTGTATTTCATCAATACAGAGTGGTCGACGGGTTTGTACAGTTGCCCATCTGGGGCATAAATTCCAAATTCACTGAACAGAGGATCCATTCCGAATGTTCTCTCTTCATCTGGAACGATTGGGACAACATGCCTACCAAATCCATCTGCTTTCATCAAACTCCGCATTAGTTTGACAAAGACCATGGTTGTACTGACTTTGAGGTTCCCTTTGGTCCCATCATCAAATTCCGCATATGTCTCATTTTTCGGGGTAGAAAGCCCCATTTTTTGGTTTCGACGTTCGGGTAAAAACCCACCCAATTGCTGTCGTTGTTGGAGTAAATAGTTAACAGCGTCTGGGAAATTTCCAGGTTGAAGGTATGGTAATTTCTCTAGTTCCTCATCGCCAAATGCCAACCCCATATCATCGCGCATGAATTGCAACACTTTTTGGTCGGCTTTCTTTTTGCCATGGGTTGAGTTTCTTCCCGCAAACGAAGGTCCCAAACCCCACCCCTTGATGGTCCTTGCAAGGACAACAGTCGGCCTCCCCTGATGTCCTTTTGCGGCTGAATAAGCAGAGAAAATTTTGACGGGATCATGTCCTCCAACATCATTGGTCAAAGCTTCCAAATCGGAATCTGATAGGTGTGATACCATTGCGGCCAGTTCTGGTGTGTTGAATAAATCAGAACGAATCATTGCTCCGTCACCCGTCATGATTCTTTGTTCATCACCATCGGCAAGTGCTTCAAGGCGCGCAGCCAAAAGACCCTCAACATCTCTAGAAAATAGATCATCCCAAGATGAACCCCACAGACATTTGATGACATTCCATCCCGCTCCGGTAAACCTTGCTGCAAGTTCTTGTACAATCTTGCTGTTACCTCTCACAGGCCCATCCAACCGCTGTAGGTTACAGTTGATGACCATCACAATATTGTCCAACTTTTCTCGAGATGCAAGTGTCAATTCTGAGAGTGATTCAGGTTCATCTGATTCTCCATCACCCATGAAATACCAAGATGTACTTTGCGCGGTATCTACCAAATCGCGATTGTGTAGATAGCGATTGAAACGTGCTTGCCGAATTGCCGTCATTGCTCCTAGACCCATGCTTACACAAGGGTATTCCCAATAATCTGGCATCAAACGCGGGTGAGGGTATGAGGACAAACCTTTGTTGAAAGCTTCTTGGCGGAAATTTTCAATTCGAGTTTCGTCCATTCTACCTTCCATCCAAGCTCGGGCATACAATCCAGGACTTGCATGTCCCTG
>JAQXFF010000007.1 GCA_029250425.1 Candidatus Thalassarchaeaceae archaeon
ACTGTTGCTAAGGATGCTCTTGTAGATACCAACCCTGCCGTTATGATGGCCGTTTCAGGTGCCCGTGGTTCAATGGACAATTTGGCTATGATGGCCGGTTCTATTGGTCAGCCCAAGGTTCGTGGAAAGCGTCTTGAGCGCGGATATAAGGACCGAGTTTTGTCTCACTTCCGCCGTGGTGTTAAGGGTGCAAAGGAGAAAGGATTCGTCGCATCTTCGTTCAAGCGCGGTTTGGAACCAACAGAGTTCTTCATGCTCTCTGTATCCGGTCGTGAATCATTGGTTGATACAGCTGTTCGAACCAGTAAATCAGGTTACATGCAGCGTCGTTTGATCAATGCGATGGACGATCTAAAGGTTTGGAACGATGGCCAGCATTCTGTTCGTAACACTGCAAATCGAATCATTCAATTCCAGTATGGTGAAGATGGCATTGACCCTTGCCGGTCTCTCAAGGGAGATCCAATCAATGTTGATCAAATTCTGGACGATGTTATCGGGGGTGGAAACTGATGGTAGTCAAGTCAGCAACAAAGAAGAAACTTATGGATATGGGCGTGCAAGAGGAATTCTCGCACAAACTCGCAGATGATCGTAAGTGGGATGATGTGAAGATTCTCACGCCCGGTGAGATTGCTCAAATTTGTGGACTCGCATCCGATGAGGCTACAGCAATTCACAATACCCTGATTGCATTTGGTAAATCAGGTGGTCCCGACTCGAATAATGCGACAACAACCGTTGTTCGACGCAAGAAACTAGTTCGACGTGGAAAGAAAACCGAACTTGCTCTACAGCGATATGATGACGAATCAAAGATGGCAACAATCAATCGGGATATCCATTCCGAGGACCCAATCTATCAAGCCTTGGAAAAGGCTGCTGAAAAGGAAGGTTTTCAACTCACACAACGTGTTCTTGAAGATTTGTCCGAAGGGATTCGACAACGTGGTAAGGCCAAATTGACCCCAGGTCAGGCAAAGAAAATTGTTGTTGAGGCTGCTGCTCAGTTTGCGCGTGCGTGCGTAGATCCATTTGAAGCGGTGGGAATTGTCACAGCACAATCCATTGGTGAGCCTGGAACCCAAATGACCATGCGAACATTCCACTATGCTGGTGTGGCTACAGTGAACGTGACCCAAGGTCTTCCACGAATCATTGAAATTGTTGACGCAAGAAAATCGCCAGACACTCCGACCATGAACATCTTTGTCGAAGAGCTTGATGCGAAAGGAAAGCCACTTGCGGCTGATGAGGTCAAGGTGCAGAAATTGGCTGCGTCACTTGAAACAACCACGACTCAAGACATTGCTGATATCGATGTGGAAGTTGCACAGCGTTACATTATTTTGAAACTTGACAATAAGAATCTCAAGTTGAAGAACATGAGTGGTGCTGAAGTTCGCGACAAATTATCTCGTGCTCTACGATTATTCATTGCAATTGAAGATGGTTCGGAAACGAAACCCAAGTCACTCAAGATTATCCCAGGTGTCTCGAAGGAAGATGACCTCAAGGACATCAGCGATAACCCACCCACTTACACAGAACTTCTTCAACTTTAAGAGAAAATCAAGTCTCTTCGCTTGAAGGGTGTGAAAGACATCGAACGGGCAAATGTGCAGAAGGGTGATGGTCGAACCGCATCTGAAGGCGAATTTTACATTTCGACAATTGGTTCCAATCTATCGAAGGTATCTGATTTCGCAGGTGTAGATCGTGGCCGAACTTATACCAATAACATCATGGAAATCCATGATTATCTTGGAATTGAAGCTGCTCGTCAAGCGATTATCAATGAATTGATTCTCACTCTAGAGGGTGCTCGCCTAGATGTCGATGTTCGCCACCTACTCATGGTTGCAGATGTAATGACCAGCGAAGGTGAAGTTAGAGCCATCGGCCGCCACGGTGTTTCAGGAACAAAACACAGTATTCTTGCCCGTGCTGCATTCGAAGTCACAGTCAACCATTTGCTACAGGCTGGAATTATCGGAGAGCGAGACAACCTCACTGGTGTTGCTGAGAACATTATTGTTGGTCAGCCAATCGCACTTGGAACAGGTAGTGTGGAATTGTACTACATTCCTGAAAATGAGTAATATTCACCCATGAGAAACTAAAGTGGAGAATGGAGGGAATAGAATGGATCTAAGTCGAGAATTGAAAACTGCGAGCAATACTGGAGATTTGACCTTTGGGCAAAATCAGGCATCTGATGCCTGTGCTGAGGGTAATGCAAAATTGGTTATTTTTGCGGTCAATTGCCCGCAAGAATACATCGATGGTCTTCGGGCCAGACATCCAGATGTACCAATGCACCGAACAGGCTTGGTCAATCGAGAATTGGGTTCTGCCTGTGCAAAGCCATTCCCAATCAGCACGATCTGTGTGCTCAATGAAGGTGGCAGTGAACTACTGAGTCTACAACCGAATATTGATTGAGGTCCGTAAAACCAACCACTCGGTTGATTTTTGACGGAGCGTTCAAGGTAGGAACGGTCGCCGTAGGCGACATGGAGTCTTTGATTCGGGATTTATTGTCCCAACTTGGAGCCACATTGGAC
>JAQXFF010000046.1 GCA_029250425.1 Candidatus Thalassarchaeaceae archaeon
GTCCAAGTCCCTGAAGGTTCGCCGATCATTCGCCACATTCTTTGTGTTCCAGTCCAAATGTGTTCAGGGTTTGCAGGGTGGAGCATAATGGGGGCGTCCCAGCCTTTTCTGTCGCCAGGATCTGTGTCCGCCATTCCGTTCCAAGAGGGATTTAAACTCGCAGGTGGGTCGTATGAGTAAGCGAAGTTTGCCCACTGCACTGTGGCAATCCTGTAGTTGGGATTTGTGGGGTGATACACAGGCGTGAACCCATCCCCTCCTCGGTCTCGGTTCCAGCCATTCAGATCAAGGTGTGATCCTGTTGTCGTTCCGTTGTCTTGCGCACCGCCAGTATATTGTCCTGGATTGTGGGGGTTCCATTCTACTCTGTAGAATTGAGAATTTGGGAGGTTCTCAATATCTTCCCAAGACCCGCCGTGGTCCGATGTTCTGTATGCGCCTCCATCTGTGGCGAGGATGGCAGAGTTTGGTCCCACCCACTGCATGTCATGTTTATCAGCATGCACAGAATATTCCCACCAAGGTGGGGCCATCTCACTCCAAGTGATCCCGCCATCCAGAGAATTCCAAAGGTCCACTCCCAGGATTGTAATGTCTTCAGCGTTCCATGGATTGATTCTGATCTTTGAAAAGTACCAGCCAAATCCACCAAGTGCATTTGCCAACGGTTCAGTATTTGCAATCACAGGAGACCAATTGAGTCCCCCATCAGTGCTTTTGTAGATGTTGTCAACCTGCATATCTAACCCCACGACGTGGGCCCAGAATTCACCATTTAATTCTTGTACGCCTATGCGACAACGTTCTTCATCACCCCAGGGGTTTGTGATGGGACTCCAGGTTTCACCCTGGTCTGCAGAGCGATACAGCTTTGATTCAGGACCGTAAATAAGTGACCGCGTTGAATTTCTCAATCTGTTCCATCCGGCTGCAATCATT
Organism: Candidatus Thalassarchaeaceae archaeon; assembly: GCA_029250425.1. Taxonomy (GTDB): domain Archaea; phylum Thermoplasmatota; class Poseidoniia; order Poseidoniales; family Thalassarchaeaceae; genus MGIIb-P. The sequence continues at coordinate 940 of JAQXFF010000046.1, forward strand.
ATTCCAGTCGAGGAATCGTATGCGATGTCATTGACTCCGGCGGAGTCCGAAGGCAGCAAAACCTGATCCCAAGTTGCGCCTGAATTGGTACTTCTATAAAGACCTCTGTCGGGGCCTTTGACACCTGGGTTGCCCATTGTCGCAGCCATGATAATTTCGGGTGCATCATCAAGAATGAGGATTTGACTCACGATACGTGCAGAATCAAGACCCATATGAACCCAGTTATTTCCGCCATTGGTGGAGCGATATACACCGTTCCCTATTCTGGGGTGACTCGAAATTTGTGGGTCACCTGTGCCGAGGAAGATTGTGCCTTCTTGAGAAGGATGAAAGGCGATGCTGCCCATGGCCATCCATGCAAAATCATCTGTCAAGGGCGACCAGTTCATGCCTCCATCAGAAGTGCCAAACAATCCGCCCGCTGAACTTCCAGCAAGGATGTGGTCTGCATTGAAAGGGTCTTGTTTGATGACATTAAGTCTTCCACCTATGTTTTGGGGCCCTTCCATTCTCCAATCTCCTCCAATTTCTCTTGAAAAATCAGCGGCTTCAATGGCCTCAAAGTGACTTCGTACATTTTTCAAGGCAAGATCTGCATCCCTAATGTCCCAATCTGAGTCGGGGTATGACCATTTGAAACTGGCTGATTCCCATGGTTTAAACTTCGCCATTGCGTCTTTTTCTGTGCTGCCGTTTCGCGGGGAATTGTCGAAATTAAAGATGAAAGAAATGGTGAGCAATAAAATTGTTGCTAACAAAAAGAGAGAAAAAGCGCGAATAGGTTTCATTACACGCAAGATACTCAGTAAGTTTGGCATGCTAATTCAAAACATACATATTATGCGCTTTACATTTATACTCAGTCTTATT
>JAQXFF010000050.1 GCA_029250425.1 Candidatus Thalassarchaeaceae archaeon
TTCCAACAAATTGTGCCCCTAGGCCTTCTGTTGCACCATTGTCATCAACAGGTAGAGTGAGAATCATTTCGGGTGCAGCATCAGAATCTAGTTGGGTAATAACGGGTCCAGGAAGACGTAATCTCGGTGTATCATCATCCGAATTAGTTCCCTGAATAGAAACACGCTCCCAGTCAAGTGAACCTGTTGCTCCATCTATTCTCCAGACCCACATATTACCACTATTGGAATCAACTGTAGTTAGTACAATGGCTCCACTAGTGTCATCGAGTGCTGCAAATGCGGGGTCTGATGGGTGTGTGCCTCTGTCCAGTGAAACCTTCCAGTTAGTCTCTGGCGTCTGTAATCCGAGTGGGAGTGAGAATACAGTAGGATCATCTGTTGATGTGTCAACAGCGGCAATCACTAATTCAGGAGTACCATCCAATGATAAATCTGCAAGTAGTGGTTGGGTTACCGATAGGTGGTTGGTTTGACTCGTGAAGACATGCGGGCTCGTGATTCCAATTCTCAGGTCAGCATCAGACCATGACCATAACTTTTCGTTCGAATGGCCAGATGTGGACCAACCTGATTCGTCACACGAGAGGTCTGGTGCCCACAAATCTACTTTCAGTGCGCTATCGGTATCATAGGCAATGGCGATTTCTGTTTTGTTATCACCATCCACATCTACAAGTGTTGGTGTTGAGCGAATATGCTTTGCATCTCCAAGACTTACATCCCATGCAATCTTAGCCGAATCTCCTTCTACAATTGCTAAGTGTCTTTGAGAGTTTGACTCATCGGTATATGTCATTACAGAAAAAAGGTGTCCTTCTCCACATCGTTCTTTGGCGCCAGCAGGCGATGTGATTGAATTTGTCATGTCTGCTATGGCAACACCGTAACCGTCAGCTCCATATTCTGAATCTGTTGCTACCCAGTTAACGGCTGGAGTTTCAATTGTCATCAACCCTGAATCTCCATGCTCTGGTAATTCCCGAGAATGGCCAGGATCTCTGCCGTATTGAGCCCATGGTTGCCAAAGTGGATCCCAGCTCTCTCCATCGCCTTCCTCCGCAGTTGTGGGCGTCGGGATTACAATGCTAGATGCAAGCAGAATGAACAGCATTAGAAATGCCCGGATTTGCATTCCCCTCCGCTCCATAACTAAATATCGGGGCGTACAAGGTTGTTATGGCTTTGGGCCCTACGGGCCCATGAGAAAGCGATATCTAGACCTTATATTTCTAGCCAAAATCGGGGTTTGTTAGATGAACAGAGCCACGATTGGGTGCGTATCATTCAAATAGGGGTCGATGGTGGCGTGGTTGACTTCGGTCACACTTCTCTCCCGAGGCACATGCCGGTGAAGGACGGATGAGGCAACTAAGCCTCAATCGTCCTACCTGCAGCAACTCGGATGGAGAAGCCCGAGGCGGTGAAAAAATATGTACAAAGTTGTCACAAAGGAGGACACTATTCGTATCCCTGCGGAATACATCCGTAAGGATAAGTCACTGAATGAACACATTGACCGCCTAGCAGCATCTGCTTTCGAAGGTCGTTTTGATGATGAAAACCAGTTTGTTCTTGTAACTTCAAACCACGAACCAATTGGTCGAGGAAGAATTATTCATGGTGACGGAGCAATATACCAAGAAGTTCGTTTCGATGCGGTGCTATTCTGTATCGAAGATTACGAAGTTGTTGAAGGAGCTGTTTCCGAAGTCAATGATTTCGGAGCTTTCGTCCGAATCGGCCCCATGGAAGCACTTCTGCACAAGTCCCAAATTATGGAAGACCATGTTGATATCAATGCTGGCATGGGTGTTCTTGAAGGTCGCCAAAGTGGTCGTAAACTGGGTGTCGGTAGTTCAGTTAGAGCACGTATTGTTTCCCTTTCACCAGATACGAGTGACCCACGCCGCTCCAAGATCGGATTGACTTGCAAACAGAGCGGACTTGGCAGTCACGAATGGATCCACGAGGACCAAAACTGAATTAGGAGTGATTTGAATGGCTAAGAACCCCTTTGCATGCAGCGAATGTCACTTGATTCTCGCAGATGGTAT
>JAQXFF010000066.1 GCA_029250425.1 Candidatus Thalassarchaeaceae archaeon
TTTAATCGATTTGTTCATGCAAAATGGGCAGTATACACTAGCCGATTTGACATATGTCCTAGATTCCCAAGAAGCCCACATGTCCAACATATTGCCGATGTACTCTGAATTGGCTGCCAGCGGTCAAGTTGAATTGACAACCACGCCGTATTATCACCCGATCATGCCACTATTGATGATGGATGGGTGGACCTTTGAAGATGGGATTCGCGTCAACAAAGATTCCTGGCCAGAAGATGTCACCAATCATTTGCAGAATGGTATGGATTTGTTCGAAGAAGAGTTGGGTTTCCGTCCTGTTGGCATGTGGCCAAGTGAACAATCTGTGTCCCCTTCAATGGTTCAACCTGTAGCAGATGTTGGTATTGAATGGATGGTTACTGACGAACTTAATCTTGAGGAATCAACCGACATGAATGGTCAAACAATCGATGTTTCCGTGGCATCCAATCTTGCAACACCTTGGATGGTGGATGATGTTGCAACTGTTTTCAGAGATCGCGTGATTAGCGATCGAATCGCCTTCCAGTATGGTTCGATGACACCAGAGGCAGCAGTCTCTGATTTTCTTGCATATTGTGACAATATCCGCCAACAATTGCTTGATGAAGGCAAAGATCCGAGCGAGCATTTGCTGACAGTGGCCCTGGATGGAGAGAATTGGATGTTCATGTCCGACTTCCAACACCATGACAATGGTCGTCCATTTACAGAGGAATGGTTCGGCCGTTTGAGTACACATCCGACCGTTGTGACAACAACACCCGGCGAATTCCTTGAGAAGAATCTCACCTTACCTGAAATCGATGTCATCGGTACAGGTTCATGGATTGATGGGACATTGTCAACATGGGCAGGAGAGGCAGAGGAGAGCCTTGCTTGGCAACGCACAGTCGAAGCCCGGCAAGCCCTTGTCGCCTTTGAGGTAGAGAACCCCAATCATGCGGGTTTGGATGATGCTTGGGAAAGCCTGTACATTGCAGAGGGTAGCGATTGGTACTGGTGGTATGGGCTGGACCAAGACAGCGGCTATGATGAGATGTGGGATGTATTGTTCAAGGTTCATCTATCCAATATCTATCGTGCCGTCAATCTTGACCTTCCTCCATATTTACTCGACTTGTGGACAAATCCTGCCTTGCCTGAAACCCCCTATGGGGGGGTCATCGAACCGATGATTGACGGCATCGCATTGCCCGGTGAATGGGATGGTGCAGCCGTCTATGATGCGGGCACTAATGACGAACTGTTGGACATCGAGTCCTTCCATTTGGGTTATGACGCCTCTAATGTCTACGTGCGGATTGATTTGGGTAGTACACCAACAGATTGGGAAGCAATGGACATGACGTCGATGCCCGATCTTTCCATCTACTTCATGCAACCGAACGCCATCAACTTCAATGAGGTTGAGACCAATTTCAGGACATATTATGGGAATACAGTACTTGGTTTCCCTGCGAAAAGTATGGTTTCATTCAACTTCGGTGAGTTGTGGGAAGATGGTCGAGCCAAATTCGATATTTTCGAGGCCAAAGGTAAGATTGGTGATAATGAGAGATGGAATCTAGCCGGCCAATCGATTCTGGGCGGATGTGCTGTAGATGAGGTGTTCGAATTCCAGATTCCATGGTCTGATCTAGGACTTGCCCCACGATATTCAACCCGGGTGAAGGTTGTGTCCAGTTGGCGAGATTCGTACGCTTATGGGGATGGAATAGATGTTGAAGTCGCCCCACCAGCTCCTGCTGAAATGGTAATGCCAGATTTGGAAGAATGGGTTACTCTACTCGATATTGATGATGCTACTGGTGATGAAACCGGAGATGGTGATTACACCTACCCGCTGGCGGGTGATTTCGCACCCGGCTCAGGCCTCTTCGACATCACTCATCTCAAGGTGAGTCAAAGTGAATGGAATGCCCGCTTTGAGATATCATTTGCCGAGATGACCGATTATTGGGGCCTTTCCAATGGATTTAGCCATCAGATTGTTCAAATTTATGTGGATCAAGGAGAATCCACCTATGGTGAAACCGAATTGTTAGATGGTGCCTATGCCGTAACGCACGAAGATTGGGATTGGGAAGTAGCCGTTTCAGTAACCGGTGAACCCGGGGCCGTGAAATCAGTTAGTGCCAGTACTGGTGAGACCAGTGCCAAAGGAATCGAAGTCTCTTCTGACAAGGATTCCAAGACCATCACAATCACAGTGTCCAAGAATGTCATCGGTGAAAACATTCCAAATTACAGATTCATCGTCGTCGCCGGTTCCCAAGATGGATTTGGCACAGGCAAGTGGCGCGATGTCGATGCTGAGGCTAAGACGTGGCGGTTGGGTGGCGGAGCAGACCCCAGCACCATCGATGGCCGAGATTACGATCCGAACATCATCGACATGGTCCTTGACAACACAACCGATCAAGCAGCCATGCTCGATTCGTATGATGTCGACACACAAACCTATGCCACCCTGACTGGAATCGAACTTCCTGAAGTCGCACAGCAAATTTTCGGCATTAGTGTATCAAGTATCACAACATCTTCAGCGATTATCGCTTGGTCAACCACAAAATCAGCCATTGGTGTTGTAAACTGTACAAACAACAGTATTGAGACACCCATGATGTTCTATTCACAGGTTCTACAGATGACTGGACTTTCCGCAGGAACTGCCTATAATTGTTCGATTGCAGTTGAAGATGCCCCCCCTGCCTCAATTTCTTTTTACACATCCAATGAGACCGATATCACATCACCAGAACTGTTGAATCTTGATGTTGAGGTACTTGATGGTGGCTTACTACGAGTGACTTGGTACACCAGTGAGGAAGCGACGGAATCAATCGAAGTCGGCGGTCAAACTTTCTCTGGAGATGGGATCGCCCTTCGCAAGAATCACGATATGACAATTGCCCCCTACCCTGTCCTCCCTGCGCTTGAAATACATACACTAACTGTCACAATTGCTGATGCATCAGGCAATTCAAACACATCTAGTGTGGAATTCACAATTGCTGAAGAAGATGTCACATCTACATTACCCGACCCAGATTTAGAACCAAGTGAAACTGAGGAGGATTCAGATGAGAAAGCAAACATTGGCGATTTGTTTGGTGACC
>JAQXFF010000080.1 GCA_029250425.1 Candidatus Thalassarchaeaceae archaeon
GGCGCGGTGAGGGAGATTCGAACTCCCGAGGGTAAAACCCACTGGATTAGCAATCCAGCGCAATGGCCAGGCTATGCGAACGTCGCAGTAGCCGCACGACCTACATTTTTCATTTAAGGCGAGTGGTTTGTTCACTCTTCCCCATCGGTGCTCTGTTCTTGCTGTGCGGCTTCAAATTCTCCACGATCAATGACACCATCTTGATTGGTATCCATTGCATCGAATTCGTCATCAACCAATTCCTCTGGTAGTCGTGCAGAGAAGATAATCTCATCAATGAACCCACCTTTGTCCTTGTTTCTAAGTTCCATGACACGTGTACCCTTTGTTGCCTTACCGGTGGTTTCCTTTGTCTGTCCTGCGCTGACCCGAATCATCATGCCCTTCCCTGTCAAAAGGAAGAGTTGGTCACCAAGGTCTGGGATCGTATGTACGCGGACGATTTCATCACCATGTTCTTCATCAAGTTTCATGGTGGAAACACCACCTGCTCCTCTGTTTGTTTTTCGATATCCATCGCGATATAGCTTGTTTTTACCCGTCTTTTCATCATAAACGGGTTTTCCATCTTCAAGTATTTCGTGCATTTCACCGTCACCTAAGCGACTTCGCTTTGCCATTCCAAACTTTGAAAGTGTGAGTACGTGAGTGTCTTCATTTGATGTGGCAATCATACCCACAACGGAGTCACCTTCTTTCAGACTCATGCCCCGCACTCCTGCGGTTACTCGGCCTTGAACCTTGACTGTGAAACCAGTGGATCCATCGGGCAATTCTTTTGTTTCACTTGGCTTAAATCTGCATGCGCGCCCGTTCTTTGAGACGAGTACAATATGATCGTCATCCGTAGCTTCACGAACCGCAACCAGTGTGTCGGTTTCCGACTTGAATTTCAAGGCGTATTTCCCGTTCCGATTGATTCGGACATAATCTCCAAGTTGAGAACGTTTGACAATACCTTCGTGAGTGGCGAAAATGAGGTAATGCCCTTCGGGGTTTTCCTGGACTTCCTTGGAAATTGGCAAAATCGTAACCACCTTTTCGTCTTCACGCAATCTCTCAATGAGATTTCGTATGTGGCTTCCACGACTATGCCGACTTCCTTGTGGTGTTTCCCAGGCTTTTAGGCCGTAGACGCGCCCTTGATCTGTGAAAATCAAAAGTCGATCTTTGCTGAAACAAGTGAGAATCGATTTCGGGAAATCTTCATCTTTTGTGGTGACACCCTTCAGGCCCTTGCCGCCCCGATTTTGAACCCTGAATGATTCTGCCGGCAGATGGCGGATGTAATTGTCTTCAGATAGAGAGATGACAATTGCTCGTTCTTCCACCAAGTCTTCCCTGTCCATGGATAGGGGCATGGGGTTGATTTCTGTACGTCGTTCGTCGCCATGTTTCTCAACCATTTCATCTAATTCAGTCAGCAAAATCTCCAACTGTCGATTCCGGCTACCCAAGATGGAATTGTATTCTGCAATGGACAACTGAAGTTCATTGAATTCATCATCAACTTTCTGAGTATCCATTTTTGACAGTTGGTATAGTCGTCTTTCTGCAATGGCTTTCGCTTGTGGTTCAGTAAAATCAAATGCAGTAATCTTTCCAAATGTTTCCTCGCCGCGTAGTACTTTCTCAAAATGTTCTCGACTGTCAGCGCCTTTACCTACGGTGACAACATCATCAATCCGCGCTTGCGCTTTGACCAACCCTTCTAAGATGTGAGCTCGCGCTTCTGCTTTTGCGAGGTCGAATTGTGTTCTTCGCCGAATGACTTCTTCGCGGTGACGAACATATGCGTGAAGGATTACGGGCAGTGTCAATTGAACAGGCTCTCTGTTGATGATTCCCATCATATTTGCAGAATAGGATTCTTGCAATCGGCTGGATCGATACAGCTGATTTAGGACCGCGTGTGGATCAGCATTTTGCTTGACCTCGATGACAACTCGTATGCCTTCCTTGCTTGATTCATCACGGATATCTCTGATCCCCTTGACAGTTTCCTTGCTGACAAGTTCAGCGATGCTTTCTAGCATCCCGGCTTTCTTGACTTGATACGGAATTTCTGTGATGATAATGCGTTTACCATCTCGGTCATCATATACTTCGCATTGGGCACGGACGTGGAATCGCCCGTGTCCTGTTTCATACATATCTTGGATGCCATCTATGCCGTAAATGGTCGCACCAGTGGGGAAATCTGGCCCTTTGAGATGCTGCATGTATTCACTAACATCAATGGCAGGGGGATTTTCGGGGTTTCCATTTTCACTCCCTTCTTCAAGAATGCGTTCAATATGTAGGTGAATGGCATTGGCAACTTCAGGTAGATTGTGAGGGGGTATTTTTGTTGCCATTCCAACTGCAATACCATCGCTTCCATTGAGGAGTAAGTTGGGTAATCTTGCTGGCAATACCTCAGGTTCTTGCTCGGAGTCATCGAAATTCGGCTGAAAATTGACCGTATCTTTCTTGATGTCCTCAAGCATATGCTTGGCCAAACGATCGAGTCGACTTTCTGTGTATCGCATGGCTGCAGGGGGGTCTCCATCGATGCTTCCGAAATTCCCTTGTCCATCGACCAATGGGTAGCGTAAACTGAAATCTTGTGCCATGCGAACCATAGTGTCGTAAATTGATTGGTCGCCATGAGGGTGGAATTTACCCATGACTTCTCCAACTGAACGTGCAGATTTTGAGTAGGATCGGTCTGACGTGTGCCCTGCTTCATGCATACCGTAGAGCACACGGCGATGTACGGGCTTCAATCCGTCACGAACTTCAGGGAGGGCACGACCGATAATGACGGACATTGCGTAATTGATATACGAAATCCTCATTTCATCGTCGACTGTATGACGCACTTGATTGTCAGTTGGGTTTGCGGGAATTTCTTCATCACTCATACGAACACCTCACACATCCACATTTGCTTCAGCAGCATGTAGTTCGATAAATGCGCGCCGAATCGGTACATCATCACCCATCAATGTCTCAAAGAGGGAGGATGTTTCCCCCTCGTCGCTGAAATCATTGGCTGTAACTTTTAACAAAGTCCGATTGACGGGGTCCATTGTTGTAGTCCAGAGTTGATCGGGGTTCATTTCACCGAGACCCTTGTAACGTTGGATGCCAATTTTTGCATCGGGGTTATCTGATCTGAATTCGTCAATAATTGAATCCCTTTCTGCATCAGTGTAAGCGTATTTTGACGTGCGCCCTCGTGTCACCATGTAGAGTGGTGGTTGAGCAATAAACACATTTCCTGCTTCAATCGCCGGTCGCATAAAGCGCCACATAAATGTCAGAATCAGTGTTCGAATGTGGGCTCCATCAACATCGGCGTCCGTCATAATGATGATTTTCCCATAACGGAGTTTTTCGACATTGAAATAAGTCTCTGATTCGGCTAGAGACACTTCACCTTCAGCCAATTCAGGAGGGTTCCCAACACCAGCGCCTAGAGCTTTTATCATCGTTTGAACCTCATTATTCTGATACACTCTAGCTTGATTGCGAAGTTGCCGTTCTACATTGAGAATTTTCCCTCGGAGTGGAAGTATCGCCTGAGTCCGTCGATCCCTACCCGTCTTTGCTGATCCCCCCGCCGAATCACCTTCGACAATGTAGATTTCACATTCTTCGGGTTTTCTGCTTTGACAATCTGCAAGTTTACCAGGTAAACCACCGCCCTCAAGGACGCCTTTTCTACGGGTGAGGTCACGCGCCTTTCGAGCGGCTTCACGAGCCTTACTGGCGAGAACAGCTTTATCGATGACAATCTTTGCTACGGAGGGATTTTCCTCAAAGTGTTCACCGAGTTTTTCATTCACAATACTTTCGACAATACCGGCGACCTCGTTGGAAACCAGTTTGTCCTTTGTTTGGCTTGAGAATGAGGGGTCTGGATGCTTCACACTAATGACGACTGCAATTCCTTCGCGAACATCATCGCCAGATAATTTGTCGACATTTTTGAGCAGATTACGACTCTTTGCATAGCGGTTGAGTGAACCCGTAAGTGCGCTACGGAGGCCCGAAAGATGGGTACCACCATCGCGATTTCGAATGATATTTGTGTAGCATTGAATCACTTCGTTGTAGGCGTCTGACCATTGCATTGCAAGTTCAACATGGATTTCACCATCTTCGATTTCACGCATGCCTTTGATGTAAACGACATCGTTGTGAATTGGATTACGCCGTTCGTTCAATTGCCTGATGAATTCGGAAATCCCTCCGTCATATTGGTGCTCTACGACTTCAGTATCCTCTCCACGCTGATCAACGATGGTAATTTTCAATCCTGCATTGAGGAAGGCAGTTTCGCGAAGCCTCGTATTGAGGATTTCATAGTCGAACTCCGTGACTGTTGTGAAAATTTCCAAATCGGGTTTGAAATTAATTGCAGTTCCCGTTGAATCACTTTCACCAATTTCTTTGACACGGCCTTGAGGTTCGCCACGCACATATTTTTGTTCGTACACTTTCCCGTCGCGCTGAATGGTCATTTTGAGCCATTCGGATACAGCATTAACTGCTGAAACGCCCACGCCGTGTAATCCACCAGATACCTTGTATGACGAATTATCGAATTTGCCGCCAGCGTGCAACTTGGTCATGATGACTTCTGCAGCACTGATGCCATATTCCGAGTGTTCCCCGACAGGGATGCCGCGACCATGGTCTACAATGGTTACAGACCCGTCTTTCAGTAGGACGATCTCAACAGCGTTACAATACCCTGCCAAGTGTTCGTCGACTGCGTTGTCGACGACTTCCCAAATACAGTGGTGTAAGGCCGACCCATCATGTGGATCGCCAAGGTACATTCCAGGGCGTTTACGTACAGCTTCCAGCCCTTCAAGGACTTGGATACTGTCTGCTTTGTAGTCAGATTCAGTCATTTCCACACACTCTTTTTCTTTTATCGCTGAGGACCCCCATAGGGGGTCCTCACGAGATGTTCCTTTGTGGTCTGCCGAGGTTATTGAATGATTCCCTCTGGGCGCCAGATTAAGCCACTTTAGCGGCTATTTCTTTCAGCCCAAAAACCACTCATAATGCTGTAAATTTCATACCCTAAAATCCACGAAATTGTCAATTTCATCAGACCATTCTTCGATTGGTGTCGCAATACGATTAAACAGGGAGTGTGGGTCCCCGCGTCGATGACTGGTGCCGAAATCTGCGTGTCCTTGCGCGGACATAGCGTAGGGGACATGATTCGTGATGCTAGCAGAGCGACTGCTGCTGGTGCCGATCTTGTCGAAGTTCGCTTTGACAATCTCTATGTCAATCGAATCGAAGTGGACCCCATTGTTTTCAAGAATGCAGCTGGCGAAGAGTCAGTCGAAAAGCAACCCCCCATTATGGAGAACCGTCCCATTGAAGAAATCGAAGTTGAATCTTCGATTCAGAGCCTGAAAGATGGCATTCAAATCCCAGTTATTTTTGCATGTAGGTCGACTTCTGAAGGCGGATTCTTCCACGGAGAAGAATCCGTTCGAACCTCGATATTGAAGAATGCCATCGAGAGTGGAGTGACGTGGATAGATCTTGAAATTTCTATTGATTCAAAGGCTCGCAAGGCTTTGGTTAAGGCGTGTGGGGACGGCACGTCAATCATTGCATCGGCTCACCTTCCTGCCGCGTCTTCCGCCGATGAAATCACTGATTTTGTCAATACCAATTCTGATGCAGGAGCAATCATCAAATGTTGTTATACAAATGTTGATCATTCAAGGAGCTTGCACATTTTCGAAGCCGCTTACGCGCTCTCTGAAAGTGAAACTAATGTTGCACTGATGGGCCAAGGTCCGGGTGGGGATTGGACACGGATTCACGCTCCATTACTCAAACAAGCGTTGGTTTACACTACACTTGATCGGGATTATTCCTTGGTCAAGCAAGGGCGAGTCAATATCACGGACTTGCGTACTGCTTGGAGTGTCTTAGAATACGAGTAATCACCCTTCAGGGGGTGTTGCAGTTAGGGCCGGTGCATTTGGCTCTCTCTCTGGTGCAGTATCGAGGTGTGGCATCAAATCTCCTCCACCGGACTCAACAACGTCCAACCCGGCTTTCATATAACGCCAGTGTACAATGAATGGTGCAGCCAAGATGCCCATCAATCCCCCACAACAGACCATGGACACTGTCCAATTCGGAAGGGAGAACCTTTCTTCAACCGAGATGGTGACATCGACACTGAAGTTTGCTTCCTGAGATTTCGCATCATAATCGCGTATATTATCCCACGATTCGATGAGTAGAAACATTGCTTCGACATCACTGGAATCGTCCCAGATCGAATAACTTCGCTCCTCGTGATCCAGTGCAACAGCAAAATCAACCTCGTTAAGTTTCTCGTATGAATGTACATCTCTGAATGGATGCCAGAGAATCAGATTTTGCAACCAGGGTGCTGAATGTGCAATCTCATCACGCATTCCATCCCAATCATTGTGGCGAGAATCAAAGTCAAATTGGTATTTTGAGAAGTCATCCTCTTGGAGTAAATACACATCTGCTATCGGTCCATTTGTCGTTCCATCAAGAGTTTGCAGGTTGACTGAAACAGTATATTTCCAGCCAGTTGTGAGATGCATTCTAAGACCCACTGCGGAATCATTGTTGAGCACAAATGATGTACTGAATGTAGTTCTCAGTGGGCACAATTCTGAGTTCGTGGGTCCTCCTCTTCCAGAATTTCCGAACCACTCATCCTCATCTCCAAAGCCACCCCCTCCCGTCATATTGAATTGCTCTATTGACCATTCGTCAATCGGCATTCCTGCTTTGCAAGTTGGGGGGTTTTGAGCTGAAGCAGAGGGTGCAATTTCAATTCCTGTTTCATAGGAAATCAGGGTGAGTAATGGCAACAGTAGCATTGCAACAACAACAGATGTACTGAGTCGTCTCCTGCCAACCATGCTCTCACCGTCGACGCCTGCTGGTCACAGGCCGCACATAACCTGAATCCTTACTGCGTCGGTCATCTCTGGTCAAATGAGTGGGTTTGGGTGGAGGTGCATGCTGATCCATGCCCAAGATTCCACCTTCGGTATGGACCTCTCCAACATCATAAGTGCTAGCCGCTTGCTCTGCTTCAACTTCGATTTCTTCTGGTTCACGCATGACCAACCAGCCAAGTGTTAGAACAAGTGCGATGAGGATGATGATGTACAAACTTCCAGAATCAGTTGAAGGGAGTAAATCCTTCCACGATAAATCTCCCAATGAATCAGTGGATGCATCGGGGTCACGAACAATGACTTCATAGGTTTCAACTGTACAAACTCCAGTATCGTCACACACCTTCAATCGGATGACATATTCACCAGATTCATTCCATTGGGCATCATTCCCTCGCCCTTCACGTACATTGGGATTGGTCGTCCAATCATCGTTGAAATTGCCATTTCCATCTTCATCAATACTATCATCGGTGTCCCACCAGTAAGTGAGGATCGTGTTGAGTGGCGTATCTTGATCATTGTCAGATATCCCATCATTGTCGCTGTCAGTGGTAGCATCATCGTCACGCCAAGTAATCATTCCGGAATCCATGTCGGTATCAGTTGCATAGGCTTCGATGATGTTCAAATGTCCACTGAAAGCGGTACCATCGCCAATCACATGCTCTGAATAGATGAGGGGTGCGCTAGAAACCCAGATGCCAATACTCGTGGAATTGCTATCTCCTGTGCCATAACCATCTCTAACAGTCAAGGTTACAGTGTAATATCCAGGCTGCTCAAAAATATGCCATGCATCGTGTTCGTGCGATGGGGGCGATGCATCGCCCCAATCCCAAGTGGTGTCAACGATACCATTCCAATCAGCCGCACCTTGGTTTGGATTGAACATACCCTCGAAGGCAGCATCCATGTCTCGTGATCCATCTGAAGAGAACCGCAGAACCGTATTGGGTGCAACGAAAATATCTCCAGAATCTGTAAATGTCCGTCGCCAATTGTAGACGGACAAATCCGAGCCGGGTATCGTTACAACCGTCTCATTCAACCACGCTTCATGTGCCGATAGAATGGGCATTGGGAGTGGATTTTCGATGTGTATTGTGTAACTCTTGGGAAGAGAATCCATCCCTCTTTCATCGGTCACTACCAAGGTGACTGTGTAGACACCTGGTTCTGTAAACATGTGGTTAACCTGATTGTTTGTAATTGGATCTTGGACTCCCGAAATTGTCCAGTTGTGACTCATATTTCCTGAATTCCCATCGGGGTCAAACGAGGATGATAAGAACAGGTACATTGTATCGGTTGAACCATCATTTGGTCGTGGGAAAATCGCAACGGGTCGTTGATTGAGAACTTCAACTTGGAGTGCTGCCCAACTAACATTTCCAGCGTCATCAGTGGCATAAATTTGGATATTTTTCCAACCAGGAGTGTTCCAAGCGGGCAATGGGTTCGAATCAGTCGATCTGTTTTCTGTAAACGGCGAAGACATTGTCACAATGCCTCCATCGAAGTTGACATTTTCATCAAACCACCATTCAGTGGAAATAATCGTCCCATCATCATCGGTAAACATGGTTGGCAGATTCAATGGTGTCAATGTTGTAGTTTGCAAATCTTCGAACCAAATTTGTCGCGGCACACGATTCATAATCAAAATGGTGGTTGAAATATTCGTGGTATGTGTTCCATCATCAACATACAGCGTGAGGTTGTAGGCGGTCCCATTCGCAGAGCCAATGTCCCATTCGTGAGACACATCGTAGAGCCCCATCCCGCTCAGGATGGTTCCATCGCCAAAGTCCCATGTGAAAATTAGTTGATTGAGTGGGACATTGTCGGTACTTCTTGCTGCTGAAAACTGCACCCTCTGTGATGTAAGAAGCGTGTAAGGGTCTGAAATGGCAGACGGGGGTGAGCCGACATCAATTTGAGGGACCGGCAACTCAGTGTCGTTGACACTAATTTCCCAAGTTTGGCTTCTGCTGATGCCACCTCCCTGATCGACAACAGTCAGGGTCACGTTGTACATACCTGGGTTTTGCCAAGAACGCATAGGGTCTTTGAGACCAGAACCCGACAGCCCATCTCCGAAATCCCAATTGTATCCAACGGGTGTTTGGTTATGTGAAAATGATTCATTGGTCAAACCCAACCCCCAGAGGTCGTATCCCGCACCAAAGAATTGCAATGGCATCCAAGTTTGCGTCGCGTTTGAGGCTGCACTGCCTTCCGCGACAGGTGCCATATTCGACAATGTAAGGGGTAGAGTTAGAGCTTCATCAACAATTTCCCCGATTTGATTTCGCATTGTGAAATGCAATGTCCAATCACCATCCCAAGGTGGCGTATACCAAACTGTGTGGTTGACTGGGACACTATTGCCGGCTTCTAAAGAGAATCCAATGGTGTCGTGGAGGGTGTTGTTTTCGTACGCTTTAACTTCAACATCAAGGACTTCGTAGAATGCGGAAGAAGTCACCTCAACGGTTGCCTCGACGGTGTCGAAAGTCCCATTTCCATCGCGATCTGCAGTAATTTCTTGTGAAACCATTATTTCAGCGGGTTGAGTAATGAGTCCAGCCATCACGTCGAAAGAGGCGATTGGATATTCAGCTCCTCCAGGGAATGCGCAATTGGGACTGGTATAATCACAATCATCCACCCCACTTTCATACCATACAATGAGGTATACGTCATCCGTAATGTTGCCAAAACTCGGAACCAATGCGGTTCCAATTCCTGTGATTGGGTCGAAGCGCAATCGCTCCATCGACCATGTCCCGGCTGCAGCATCATGCGTTAGTATGGTACCTGCAAAACCCAACTCGCTAGGTTGAATCATGATGTTCAATGGTGACCCTGTGCCATCCAAGAATCTGAACGCATGCACGCCCCAACCTTCGAGGTCGTGCGGACCACTCTGCCACATTGAACCCCAATTCAGATTTGACCCCGAAAGTTGGAGTCTGCAGAATTGGTTACCGCCGCAGGTTTCGTACATATCGATATTATCGAGTCCGAATTCAGCCTGAGTGCCATGGTCAAGGGTGACTGATGCAGTAAAGTTGGCAAAAATATCAGACATTGTGGTTCCAATTGGTGTGCCACTGCTCCCCAGAGTTTGTGCCAAGTCCACAATTCCTTGTCCTCCTGTCAGCGTATCGGTTACCAATTGGCGAATGGCAGATCCTCCGCCAAGATTGTCAGCCAAGAATAACATGAACATGAAGCCTGCACCATAGTCTCCAATCCGCTGGTTCCACCACCGTACGGATGCACTGGCATTTTGTGTCCAAGCATTGGCGTGACCGATGACTGCGTTCGAGGCTCCAAAGCAGAGAAAAGCAGCCATGTCTGCATTACCTTCGTCAATCCAGAGGTATTCGAATGGGTCTCTAGCATTGTGAAGCAAGTGCTCAAATTCGTGAGCCAAAATTGTATTTCTCCACGACAAATCATCGACATCGACATAGATAATTTCACGTGTTGAAGACATGCTTGGCATGAAGTATCCCCCAATGTTGGCTCCACCATCGATGGCGTAAATGACAATCTCAATTTGGCAATTATTGTCCACATCGGGTGCATTGCCGAAATAATTTGTATTGGTTGGGAAAATGGTGGTTTCCCATGTTGAACCAATATTGTTCAGTGTCGTTGATGAGACTGATTGGCCATTTTCAATCAGAAGGACGGCATTTGTAGTCACGTGCATGGCTGAAACCTGAATTTGACCCCCAGTGGTGGTCACAGTTCCAGTTTGACCAGCGGTCCAAGCATTTTCACAAGCTCGTCCTGACGTTCTTGCACTTGAACTAGTACTGTTTTCTTCAAAGGGCATCACAAGCCCAGGGTATCCATCGTCAATCCATTGTTGCTTGAGATGGCGGGTGGCACTGAAAATCAGCTCCCCTTCTTCTCCTGCGAAAAGGTAGGGTTTTCCATTGACCATCGGATCAAAATCATCAAGGCTGTAGTATAGTCCACCATCAAAGGTTGATTCTTCGCCAGAGTCACCATCAGTTGCTGCTGCAAAAGGGGCCCATGAGGCCAGAATCATTAGTGAAACTAGGGCTAGACTTTGGGAGCGGTTGCCAGCGGACATTTTGTCACCTCGCGGGAACACTACGTGTTCCACGTTGACTTGAGCCGAGCAGGTATTTAACACAAGGTGGAGCATTGTTCGTACATGCTCGGGGCGAGGGGGTCATTGGCGGTCTTGTTCAGCGCTATATTTTTACTCTCGTCAGTGCCAATAATTGGCGCTCAGGGTGACGAACCCGCATATGTTCGAGCCGAATCATATTTGATTGTTGAACACGAAAATGTGTCACACGATTCAACCGCATATACACAAGGTTTGGAATTCTATCAAGGCAGGTTGTTTGAATCAACAGGAAAGTATGGAAATTCTACACTTCGCGAAGTCAATCTTTCGACTGGGGAAATAATCCGTTCAATTGATTTGAACGCGAATGTGTTTGGAGAAGGGATGACTTTTGTTGGTGACGAAATCATTCAAATTACTTGGAAAGAAGGGGTTGCCTATCGTTACGACATGGAAACGTTTGAGGTTGTTGCGAATTATTCCTACGATGGTGAAGGCTGGGGCCTGGCTTACGACGGCACACACCTCATCATGTCAAATGGGACCAATGTTTTGCAATTTCGAAATGCATCGACATTTGAATTGGAATCAACACTCAATGTCACACTGAATAATGTGTCTCTGAATCGGATCAACGAATTAGAGGTAGTGGGTGGGTTGTTGATGGCAAACATCTACCAGACTGAGGAGATTGTCTCCATCGATTTGGTTTCAGGAGTGGTCGTCGAGCATATTGATGCCAGCGGTTTGAAACCCGACGGCGGAGAAGTTCTGAATGGTATTGCCTTTGATTCTACAACCCAATCCTTGTGGATCACGGGGAAATACTGGTCACGAATGTACAATGTGACCTTCACGGTTCCTGAAATCCCACCACTTCCCGAACCTGAACCCGAAATTGAAACCTCAGAAACTTCTACTGTGGACAGTTTTAAGGGGGCATATTCGGAATTTATTCTTGCAATCATGCTGACTACCATCGTGATTCTAATGGCCATGAACTTGAAGGACGGCGGGCGTAACCCACGTGATGGGGGGCCTTGATTATGAGTGATGATGGGGACCTCGTAGTCAAATTGAATGTTGATGATGAAGTTGAAGCAGCAGTTCGGCGTGGCACACAGGAAGATGCACTCGACTGGTCTGGAAATGTCGCTTTCGGACTGATCGTTGTGGGGTCACTCATGGGATTGTGGTTTGGCGCCTTGCTGTTTGCAGCAGATCCCCAAGATGTTCTAGACAATCCTCTGTTTATCGACCAAAACACCGCGACGGTCAATGGTCAAATCTTGGCGGCTGTAGATGAGGCAAATCTCACGGGTGGAGACCCGGTTGAGGGCATACAAGTCATCCTGTTGAATATTGAAGATCAACCCACGAGTCACAGTGCTTACACCAACAGGGATGGCCGATTTTCAATGTTGGATGTCCCTCAAGATAAATCCTTTATTCTCAAAGTCGCCCATTCGGGGAATAAGACACTGAGAATCACGTTTAACCCCGGAGATCAAGCAGATCTATCACTTACACTGATACCTGGTGATGGCGTTTTGGAAGAAGATTTGCGACGCGATTCTCATTTGGAGAGCGCAGTCTTACTCGCATCAGTTGTCGCGTCATTAACCGTGATTTCGGCACTCTTCGGTCTTGCGGGTGCAGCCGAAGTTAGGCGCGGAAAACATTACCGTCGAACACAATACCTCTGTGGCCTTGCCTTGTTCAGTCGGGGTGGAATTTTCATTGGTCCGATGTTGATATTGGCGGGCATGGGCATGCTATCTGCAACCAAACGCCATTTCGAAGATTTCGAAGAAGATGAGGATTGAGGTGCCAAGATGTACCTAATCACCGTAGAGGGCGGAGACGGTTCCGGCAAGGGACTTGCGACAAAGATGATTTCCGAAATCCTGCAAAAAGAATTCACATTCTCTGGCGTCGATGTGACCGCTGAACCTCGCAGGGATGCCGAACTTGGATTGATGGCGGTAGAGGCAGTTCGTACGGGTGATGCAGGCCCTACACGTGAAGCCGTCTATTTTGCTGCTGATCGTATGGATCATTCGCATACTTGGATACGTCCAAGATTGGGGCAAGGTCGGGCAATTGTTAGTGAACGCAATGTCCACTCATCTCTGGTTTACCAAGGAGTCGTTGGTGATCTCGGAATAGAGGAAGTTGCTCGGATGAATGCTGCAGCTATGATTCCAGATTTGTGCGTTTGGGTAGATTGTGACCCGGGTGCCGCACTACGGCGAATTAAACATGGCACACTCCGTGCCACTCTAGACAAGTCAGAATATTTTGAAACCGATGAATATCAGGCACAAATCCGCCAAGGTTACCACGATTTGCTGGGGGGTATTGTTCCCATGCCGGCGCCGTTTGACCAAGGACGCATTGTTGGCCCCATTGTCAATGACGGTACGACGGATGATTTACGCAAGAAGTTGCAAATTGAGATTCGGAAATTTCTCTATGAGCGTCCCCAACCTTTGAATGTATCAACAGAAGAAGTTGAACTCCACATGTTAGGGAAGGCATTGGTCTCGCAACGAGGTCAAACAACATTGGATGTTGTAGAATCGAATCCTGCACGGAGTAATTTGGATTGGCTTGATTCCTGCAAACCCTGGGAAATTGTTCGCGATTCGACCAAGGCTTACATCGATGCCATACAAGCCTCTGATGCACCATTGCGACTTGACGCCCCAAACGATCCATTGAGTCATCCAGTGTTGGCCATCGTTGGAACGCTTTCCTTGGTACCCAGTGTTGACATTCATGAATTACGGGTTTGGCTCGGTCCTGTGCGAATGGTCACCGAACGCCACACACGCAGGATGGTGAAAATTTTCCACGAGCAATCAGGTTGGGTCCGTGTATACCGTTCTCTTGTCGGAAGTGATGCATCTCGTTCAGAATTACGCTCTGATTGGCAAGCATTTGGTCGAATTGGAATTGCACTTTGGCCTCTGAAAGAATCTCTTTCGGAATGGCGGCGCACCCATCCTGGTTCATCTTGGAAACATGGGCTTGGTGCCGTATTGTCATCCAATCCTAGCGCTGCTGCAGCCTGTATTTCACGATTGGCCATTCTTGGCTCTGGCAAAGAAGAGGTTTCTCCACCAAGTACACGTGAAGAACTTCTCACTTGGTGGCAGAACGGTGCCGTTTGATCATTCACTTTCATCTGAAAATTTTTCTGGTGTTGCCAAGCGAGCTCCAGATGGGAGTAGAACCTTGCTTGCATCTAAATCGAATATTTCGGGACGCGATGATAAACTTGCACACAGATACCACCCAATGATGAAGCCGAATGGAATGCCTGTGAGGATTCGAATCGGGTTGATTGATTCGTAAGCCGTAACCGCTTGGATCCCCCCATCGAGAACGACAGGTAAACAAAATAGGATACCCGTGCCAATCATTGCAGACAAACGGCGGTCATTTCTGTAGAGTGGTGCAGTCATTGAATCTGAAAAGAGCGTCAGGAAGGAATCTCGAATGGTCCATCGGTTCAACCCTCGCCTTGAGAACCACCATCCACCCAGTGCAAGTCCGAAGAAGATTCCAACATCACGAGCACAAACTGGCATTTGGTTGCCATTCACAGTCCACGACCTCTCATGTTTTTGGTGGCAGTTTAAATCGCCAAAAGCATAGACAAAAGCGTAGTATGGATTCAATTCAGACCATGAGAACGTTCCACCATGGGCACTTTGATCATGACCCATTTCACCCTCCTCTGCATGATTATGGTTGCCCCACGAATCTTCAGATGCATAATCCAGCATATTCGCGCGACCTGACAGTTCGGGTACAGAATCTGTGGGCATCATCATTGGAACCAAAAACATCGAGATACAGTAGAATCCGGCGATACCCAATACCCACCGACTGACTTTTTTTTCACGGCCACGCTCATTCAATCCATTGCGAAAGGGGGGCTGCATATCGGTGCGACTTCCGATTTCATCTAATGTGCTTCCTGTTTCATTCTCTGCCGCCTCTTTCATAGCCAGCAACACCACGGCCCAATCATGACAGACCTTCGGCCAAGGGATCTCTTCACCCTATCTGTGGTCATGGGCCTCATGTTGGGGACAATGTCATTTTTCATGTACATCTTTGCCAATGGAATGGATGTAACAAATCTCGATCGCGCAATCGAAATTGGTGGTCTTGCTGGTGGCTCAACCGCTTTGGTTTTCTTGTGTTACTCATCTGTTCGGTACATAGAGCGTAACCGGAGATTGGCTGAAGCACCTGTTGAAATCGATACACTTGATCGATTACAAATGCTACTACACCCCATAGAGGATGCTTCTGCATCACTTCCCTGGGCAGATGAAAAACCATGGACAATTTCCAGCCACGTTCGCCGTGACCGTGGTGTGTTGAGTGTTGATCTGCATGATTTGGATGTGAAGCAATCAAAAGTTATCATTGAACAGATTATTGCATCTCGTGATTGGCTTGGCCGGGTCCGAATAATTACAGGACGCGGATTGCACTCAAAAACGGTCCCCAAAATCCGCCCAATGGTCATTGAAAGACTGCGTCAGGTTACGGGCAAACTAAATTGGGAATTATTACTCAAGAAGGGCTCAGTTACATTACGCCCAATTGGTGATGCTCCCACGGTCAAAAAATGGATTCTAAGATTCATTTTCTTGGGGGGACCAATTACAGTTTCCTTTGCATTTGCTTTCCGTGATTTAGCGGGAGATGGGGCGCATGAACAAGGCATGCAAGTAGGCATTGTGCTGGGCATACTTTTGAGTGGTTTACTCGCATCTTATCGCGAGCGCCAATAAGCTTCAGAAATCCCCATCCAAGGCCCTTTGTGGTATTCTAGCGTTTAGATTAGGTGCTCGCGTCGGGATTCGAACCCGAGTCAGCGGGATGAAAACCCACCATGATGGGCCTGGCTACACCACGCGAGCGACAGACTTCGCGCAGTCAATCGGGTTGATGAGGGGTTCGGTCATTCTTCCTCATCAAGTAGGCTGTCCCACCATCTTTTTGCTGGGACGACAACGATAATTGAAATGATGCAAAAACCAATCCAGATCCATGGGCTTTTCATGGCGTCAAGTAATTCATTGCCCCAAATTCCAATCACCAGGGCTTGGATACCAAAGCGTAGACCTCTACCCCATAGTCCAGCGATAATGAATCGACGGTAATCCATCTCACCCATTCCTGCGATCCAAGCAAGTACCTTGTAGGGGAGGGGTGAAATTGCAGCAATGAAAATACCAGCGTCACCATATCTGACGATTAGACGATCCAATCTGGCAATATGTTTCGGCTTAATGAATCGATCCGCGAAAGGACGCCCCATCGTTTTCCCCAGCCACCAACCAACCATGGCTCCCGCAACACTGGAGAGCGTGACAACCAGCCAAATGAGAAAAATCATCATCGGATTATTTTGTTCGACGATATACATTGGTAAGGTCAGGGCCTCAGGGGGCACAGGTTGGATGAATGCCTCGGTAAAAGAGAGGATTGCGAGCCCTGGTAAACCGAGATCTGAAGCCCAGCCAACAAAGGAATCCACAGCGCCCCAGAAACCAGATGGGAGTAGACCCATGTTGTCGAGGCGGCTGGTAGAAGGGATGACCCTTTCCCATCATCGTCAGGTGCGGAAGGCTGATGTTACACCGATGCTGCCTTGCCGACATGGAGGTTCTCGATACAGCTGCATTGTTATCGTGGCCGTTAGAGTTGCTCATGCAAGGGATTTGTGCAAACAGTCAACTCGAAGAGGTTCAGCGTTTGTCCCCCGCGCGTCACCTCATGCTTGAATCTCAAGGGCCCAGTTTCGAGTCTCCAACACCTGCGGCGATTGAGGTTGCTACTCAGGCCAGCCAAGAGACGGGCGACTACAGCGGCCTATCTTCCGTTGATTTAGAGATCCTGGCACTTGCATTTTCCACAGGCCATACGTTGGT
>JAQXFF010000101.1 GCA_029250425.1 Candidatus Thalassarchaeaceae archaeon
ACGATGGATTCGATATTATCAATTGGGGGCCATCGAGAATATCGAATCCATCGTCGACAGGGGGAGCGATTGAACCAATCATTGGCAAGGTCAGCAGTAGCGAAAGCAGTATCGCCAATGGTTCTCGCATCTGTCCCATGCGCGCGCGTGCGCGGGCACACATCATCAATCCAACGCTTCGTAGTCCTGAAAGGTGGGGGCAGAGGGATTCGAACCCCCCTCCACCGGTCTGGAGCCGGTAGTACTACCAGGCTATACTATACCCCCAATGCAATAGCAGGCCGACGGCAACGATATTTCAACCGAGCGGTTAGGCAATGAGCCATTCACTGCTTGTTCTGCTTGCGGGCAGCACGGCGGCGGCGGAGCTTCTTACGGCGCCACTTCCATCGCTGATTGCCGGCCTTCTTCCAGGCACGACTTCCTCGCTTCATCGATTCGGCCGACCTGCTCCCCGTATATGAGGAAATCGGGTCACTACGGAGGTGATATGCGGGCGATACAGGATTCGAACCCGTGTTCTCGGATTAGAAATCCAAGGTGATATCCAAGCTACACTAATCGCCCGTAACTCTGCGTGGTCGTCGACCCTTCATGAAGTTCACTTGAAGGGGCGGGCGCACTTTGGGCATCTAGAAGGGGCCTTGACTGTGGTCCGATTCCAAATAAGTCCGCAATGTCCACACGTCCAATCTTTGACTTCTTGTTGGTTCAGTGCTTGGTCACGTATGTATTGCAGTAACGGACTTTCGGATAATTTCGGACTAGGTGCAATTTGATTGACGAGTTCAGCATGGCGTTCATCATGTTCGGTCAACCCTGCGGCATGCAGTAATTCATGTACCAATGTATGGGCAAAGAGTTGTTCATCTTCGACGAGGATTGGATGTAAACTCACCGTGACTGGACCGGGGGGCATTCGTTGTCGTTTTCGAATTTCGACTTCGTGTGGTGGCATCTCAAAGCAAGTATTTCCAAACCGATCTGCATCACCCTCAAGCCATTCCACGCGCACGCGCGCGAGGTGAGGCAAAAATGGAGCTTCTTGCAGGGTGACATTAGAGCTGATTAACTCCAATATCCCCTCTGGAATTTCAGGAGGATTACTGGGTAGGGTTCTAGCCTTGGCAATCGCCGAGACATAGCGAGTATGGCGACTGCCAGAATCGTCGCCCGCCATGCCATCGTGACAGGTTGGAGAGGCTTAAATGAACAGGGCCGGTCGCCGGGGTGCAATCAAGCCTCGCTTGAATGTAAATGGGCGCTTAGATCAGCTGGAAGATCGCTTGAGTGGCACTCAAGAGGCCGGGGGTTCAAATCCCCCAGCGTCCACCACCCTTGAAGAGTCCACAACCCCTGAATGGGATACTGCTCGGAAGTGACCTGAATGCGTCCTGAAACCCCCGTCTCGCATAAGGAATGCAGGTTGGGCTGTCCCTTCTGAGGAGATCTTCGTTGCAAAGCAGTGTGCTTTCCTCCATGCTTCTTCGCGTGCAGGGGTGAAGATGAGTTCTGAGTAGTGCTTTTCGATCGTGGCGATTGTATCTCCGAGAACTCCGGCCACATCCTCGTACTGGCAACCACTGTTGAGATATCGCATAGCGATACTGTGACGGTATGAGTGACAAGGGAACTTCCGAATCTCTATGTTACCTTCTTCAGAGGTCTTGTCCCGAATATATGCAAGCCAGTTTGCAATCGTTGCATCGGTGATATGCAACTTGTTTTTCTTCTCAGTGCCTGATTTCTGTGCACGGGATTTTGGGAAGAGATACACATCTCCGTCCTTGTGTTTACTCACAATATCCTTGTATCGTTCGAAGAAAGGAATCAGTCGTGGTTCAATCTTCGTCTGACATCGTTTCCGATTCTTGTGTGCTGGGAAGCGAATCATACCTTCATCCAAGTCGATGCGCTCCCAAGTGAACAATGCACTGTCGGATCGTCGGGGTCCAATCGTGTAATGAAGGAAATGAGCAATCGCTCGTTCGATTCGGTCTCCTTCGTTGAACATCTTGATGGCAGTCTGGTTCATCGCTTCCATTTCCTCATTGGTCCACCAGCGGATGATATTCTCGTCCTCACCAGGCTTCCACTTCTCCACGAAATCGATGATTGAGTGAAGCTTCAGTGCCTTTAGCATGAGCATGAGGGCTTCCTTGCGCTTCTTGATTGACATCTCTGAGATGACATTCTTGCTCCGAGTCAAACCCATTCGGTATCGCTCGACCAAGGTCAACCAGTTGTCAGGACTGATCTCATCAATTGATTGAATTCCTTGATCTTGGAAGTCGAGACACACCCACAGCATTGCATTCGCAATCTTTCCGGAAGTCCCACCTCGATGGTTCCTCAATTCGCTTTCTTGTTTTCCTGCTTTCCAAGCCGTTTGCCAGGGCCGGCTCAATTCATTGGAGTAGTACACCTTCTTTGCCATGAACAAGATACTGTGTCCCAGCCGTTTGAATGTTACCTCTTGTTTGAGAAGTGCAGCAATCGCATGGGTACCGATGCGAATGTATGCGTACGGATGGGTGTTTAGGGTAGACCCATGCGAACACTAGGTCCTTGGATACCC
>JAQXFF010000106.1 GCA_029250425.1 Candidatus Thalassarchaeaceae archaeon
ATGCAAGATCCAGCATCATACGAAGCTGCGATTCAAAACAACACTAAGATGCTCTATATCGAGACACTTTCCAATCCAGTATTGAAGGTCTGCGATATTGAAGCCATGGCTGCAATTGCTCGCAAGCACGAACTTCTCCTTGTCATCGACAACACCTTCACCTCACCTTGGGGTTGCCAACCTATTGCAATGGGGTGCGATATTGTGATTCATTCCACGACCAAGTATCTAGGGGGGCATTCAGACATTGTAGGTGGGGCCGTAGTTGGGCGCAAGGAACTAATTGCAACCCTATTCCCAAAGAAAGTCCATTTTGGTGGAGCGCCCGATCCACACGCTTGCTACTTACTTGAGCGAGGCATGCGGACATTGAGTGCAAGAATGCCAATACATTGCTCCAATGCGGCCGAAATTGCAAAACGATTAGAGAACCATCCAAAGGTTTCCAACACCATCCACCCTTCTCTTGCCAGTCACCCTGATTATGAGGTTGGCCAGCGAACCATGCCCAAAGGAACAGGCATGCTCGCATTTGTCGTGACAGGTGGTGATGACGCCGCATTACGATTCATGCGCGGTCTGAAAATTATTTTTGAAGCGACCAGTTTAGGCGGCGTTGAAAGTTTGGTCGAATGCCCATTCAATTCCAGTCACATGTTTATTCCAGAAGATGTGCGACACACTGCGGGCGTTGTACCTGGATTTGTACGAGTTAGTATTGGAATAGAAGATGTCGAAGATTTGTGGCAAGATATCGATCAAGCACTAAATCATCTTTAGACAAACACGACCCATCCTTGTCCGGGGATTGAACCAAAACCTCAATTGGTTTGGCGAAGGCATGGACTGGGAAAAAGATCCTGAAAATTTCCCAGTTACCAAGGGTTACAAACGTATCCGCGCCATCAATCGCGCTTTGATGGAAACTTGGTTTCGAGAAATATCTCTTGTTGATATTGATACATTACCTGATAAGGGAGGGATTCTATTCACCACGTGGCACCCTGGTGGCATGATTGATCCCATGCTGATGATGACAGCATTGCCAGGCAGCCTGACTTTTGCAGCCAAACACACACTGTTCAAGGTCCCTATCCTTGGGCGAATTATCCGTACAGCGGGTGCAATGCCAGTTCATAGGGCTCAAGACACAACATCTTCGGACAGTACAGAAGGCAACCGTTCAGCTAAGAATTCCAATCTGATTGAGAGTTTGGGTGACGCTGTAGCATCAGGTGGTCGAGTTGCAATATTTCCAGAAGGTGTTACACACTTAGAATCCCATCCGGTACGGTTGCGAACGGGCGCAGCTAGAATCCTATTACATGCCATCAAGAAAGCACGAGAGGACGGCCAACCAACGCCCCATGTTGTCCCCCTCGGTCTTCATTATAGTGACCAACACCGATTTAGAGAACGGGTGAGCCTCCAAGTCAACCAGCCTTTACCTATACCCCCTTTACCCGGTGAAAAAGGAGCCCCCCAACCAAGTGCAGAAGAAGTCGAAGAATACGGAGACCAAGCCCACGATCGTGCCTGGTGCGCGACCATTACTGAACTATTAAAAATGGAAATGAATCGATGTAATCAAGCCCAAGAAACATGGGAAGATCGTGAATTGGTTTGGCGTGCACGAAGAATGATTCACGTTCTCCGAGCCTCAGAAAATAAAGCCCCAATGGGCCCATTACCCTACGGTCAAGCATTGTTGGGTTCACGAAGGGTAAGGGCGGCATGGCAATATCAATCCGTGAATGATGCAAAACGAACCCAGCAAATTGAATCAGAATTTAGAATACATCATGAAGATATGAACAAATTGGGATTCCGGTCATGGGAAATTACCAATCGAGAAGAACGAATATCAAAACGCTCCTTGTTCAAGAATTTCGCATATTGGATTTGGTCCATTTCATGGATGCTGGGCATTGTATCGTGGGGGGCCGTCATTGGATCCATTCCCCCCTACATGTTCACACGTTTGATTACCAATAAGCTTGGGAAAAGTGATTCAAACAAATCAATCATGGGTACGATGAAATTATTCTTATCTGTGTTAATTTATCCAATTTGGTGGATTATCATATCCTTGCCCATAGGGTGGTTTATTTCATCCTCTAGTTCACCACTTCAAGATGTGAATATACCCAGTATCATTATTCCATTACTTGCTGAAATACCGTGGCTATTGACCACCATCATCGTGCTGTTTTGGTGGCCCCTCTCTGCCCGAATCCATCTCAAACTGTATGCTAGAGCCAGCCGTTCATGGAGGGCACTCCGCCTCGGATTTAAGTTGCGAAGTGGTGATGTGAAATGGGATGCATTGTTGAAAACACATGCAACTTTAGCCCAAGAACTGGCCACCATTGGAGCAGGATTGGTTTTGCCCGGAGATCCTGATTGGGTTGATCCCGAACCAGGTGTTGATGATTGGCAAGTTGTTCAAACACGACCATAAACAAATCCAAAAGGTCGGGAAAAAGTTCTTGACACTGTTAATTTTCAAGGAAAGTGGGATAATAATGGCTGCAGCAGGAACATCAACAGCGCTCACAGTAAGCGCTGTTTGTTTCCTTCTCACATTCGGTAGTTGCTTTGTAATCCCAACTGTTGGTACTGAAATGGGCCTTATGGCCGGTTATGATTCTCTTATGCCAATGATGTTGGGCGCATTTATCTTCCTTCCTTTGGGGTGCCTATTTCTCCTTGGCGGCTTGGTGGGTTCATTGTTCCCTTCCCCCGATAATCCAACCGAAGAAGACGAGTGGTCACCTTCACCCCTTGTAATCCCCGATCCAGTCGAATCAGAATTGGAGAAATAATCACACTTCAACAAAGTCCGCCGCGCCACTTCGTGTAGAGAATTCACGCATGGCCTCGACGTAATCATCAGAAGAACCACCTTCTGCAAGCACCGCACTGGCTTCGTACAATGCCTTCAGCGCAGGCACCCAATCTCCACCTTTATCGCGAGCATCAGAATCGAAATGCCACCCTTCTGATTCAGCTCGATCATGAACATTTATCCAAGCCCAACCGATTGCTTCTTGTGCAGGATTCTTCCCTTTTTTGGCCATGGTAATCGTACTACCAATCCCATCGATCCTTGCCTTTCTTATCAGCGAATCTGCACGACCACACAATCCCTCCATATCCCCTTCTTTCCAAGGGAATCTAGACATCATCAAATGTTCAGATCGCTCAGCTTCCATCTTCTTGAGGAAGGCACCAAAACCTTGTTTTCTTTTGGTTTGTTTTTCGACAATTTGATCGGCATCATCATCAGTAATCCCGTATATCTCTTCAAGAATATAGTGCCCCCATTGCGGCCATAAAGCAACAAGATTTGCGTGGCAAGAAGTTTCCTCCAACCTCAATACATTCTCGTCGAGTTCTTCAAAAGAACCATCACTGCGAATATGTAACCCCCCATCCTCAAGCGCCTCAGAAAAGACGATCTCCAACGCACTCTTTTCAGGCGGTGAGCCATTGATGCTCTCAAGCATTGAAGATCGATCATCAAGCGCCCACCATTTTTCACCAATGATGCACCCTTCATCGAGATTAAGACAAACAGCTTTCCGCAACGTTTGGATTACTTTTGAATCTGTCAACGAAAGGTTGAGCCAAGCATCAATGACTTCAGCCACCCTTTCTTCAGCAACAGTTGGCAATTCCTTGCCATCAGGCCAACCTTCGGGCCGCCATACCCACTCGACCTTTGCAAAGTCGGCCAAGCGTGGAGGTAGCATACGAAGCGCAACTGAACGTGCAAACGATTCATCCTCCGCCATCCCAGCTAAATCCGCTTCGTCGAGAATAACCTGTGCATCACCAACAGAGAAATGAATCCCATTTTTTTGTCCTGGCTGAGCTGAAGAGGAACAATGGACACCATCCTTTTCTGAGAAGTTGATAGCCGAATCTTCCAAACCTCCATTCAGCCAACCTTCAGGTGGATTTGCTTCAGGTCCAGTGCACACAATTCCATATTCCATCGAGAAAAACCACCATCCTGAGCGCGCATGATCTTCCCAAGTTAACAAACGCTGACGGGGGTGGACGTGATTTTGAAATGAAACCAGTTGTGTTGGTTTACCAACACCGCGACGGACAAATGATGCCGTGCCAAAAATGGGATGTTCGAAAACAGCGACCATGCTTCTTTCATCGTCATGCGCTGCATGCAATGAACCAGCGAGAGCGCGGGCTACTGAATCCCCACGGCGCCGCATCATCCGTTTGCCCAGCCATTTCCGATCGTTTTTCTTGGCGATAACCTTTGCACATTCTTTCAGTGAACGCTGTACAGGGTCTTTACGGGCCCGCTTCACGGTGTAGGCAACTGTCGGCATTAGTGCATGTGGATCTTCAAGTAATTCCGCTAAATTTTTCTCAAGGCGTTTGAGTACACCCTCGGAAGCACGTTTCGTGCCTCTAGCACGCATCCGTTGCCGTTTCCCCTGTCCAGGGAATTCCACTTTACTCGGCCCAGCCATCCTACTCTCACCTGTCCGAACTCCATGTTTGGCTTGACGCCTCCGGCGGGCGGCTCACCACCTTGCAAGCGCAGTGGCCTCAACATCGTGTAAGTTAGCAGGGATTAGGAGGCAATGAATCCGCCCCCCTTTCTTTTCTGAAATTTGAGCAGGAGTTCCCACAGATACCGCGGCATCATTTGTCCCCATATCCGAGCAAAGAACAACAGTCCAATCCTCTACATCCACCTCTAGTTTATTTGCCATTTTACGCAAAACATCAATGGAAACTTCAGGAGACATCGGCTCTTGCCGCCCTTCACCCATCCCACTGGGGTCCAAGTCAAGTAAAGCCAGTGTGTGCAAATCACGTTCTCGATTGGCAAGAATAATTTCCAATGGTGACGTGGGCAAATAGTCACCATAGGGGTATGCAAAGGTGCATTGTCTACCAAATCGGTAAGATTGCAACCCTACGGCGCCAGTCACAATTGTCGTAATTGAAATACCATGTTCAATATGGCAAGGTATGTTTGAATCAGCACAACGAATTTGCAGATCAACGTGAGTTGTTGCTTGCAGCGGATCACCGACGACAAGTAATGCGACCTTCGATGTTCGTGCAAGTGAAAGCAAATCATCAGGACTCTCCACAGCAGAACGCATTCTCAATTCCCAAGATCCAATCAATGCATCCATTTTTTCCAATTCATCAGGTGGCAATAATGCGGTATATCCTTCTAGGAACCGATGGTCTGCATCACGAGCTGCATTGAATGCTGCAACAGTCATTTGCTGAAGGTCACCGGGTCCCAACCCAATCAACCAGAGACCATTCTCACCCATCGTCTCCCTCCGTCATCGTCAAGCGGGGCCGGCCCGTCGACCCCATCGAGCAACATGCTTCATTTGAGAGTGCCGAGCCAAGAAACGCAGCATGTTTTGCTGCTTCTCAAAGCAGAATCCGCTCTCCCAGAGCGTGCACGGGTGCGCGTAGATTCATCCGATGCGAATTACCGCCTCATCCCATTCACGCAAGATTCACCTCCAAAAAAAGTGGCACATTATCCTGTATTGGACATCGCGATAGAGCCCCCTGCCGCACGCAATTACCGCGATCATTTGCGCGAGTTACTTCCTGCCAACATTGTTGAGGCCACCGAGTGGCCCACGCGCCACGAGTTTGTCGGCGACCTTATTCTGATGAAACTCGAAGAACATCAGAGACCGTTTGGAAACACCATTGGGAAAGCCCTCCTCCTCCAAAATGCGCGCACCAGAGCGGTGTTTGAGGATAGAGGTGTGATTGGAACCTTCCGTGTCCGTGATCTCAAATTACTCGCTGTACGAGACGATGAATCAGATAGTACACGAACTAAAATTATCGAAGGTGGCCACCATTTGTGGACTGATCCGGCAACAGTATACTATTCATCGCGGCTTTCACATGAGCGTGAAGGTACACTTGCTTGTGCCAAAAACCTCAGCCAAGAACTCGGCCGCCCATTGTCAATTTGTGACCCATATGCGGGTGTTGGACCATCCTTGCGACCTTTGATTGTAGAACCTAATTTGGTTGCCGAACTGTTTGCAGGCGACTTGAATCCAGCGGCAGTTGAATTCCTTCGTGAAAATATCATCCATCCTGCTGCAACCATCGAATGCGCCGATGCCCGCGAATTGAAACATCGTCCTGAAATGCTTGAAAATTATGATTTATTGTTGGTGAACATCCCCCACGACAGTCTCCAGCATCTCTCGCATCTCTTACCATTACTGAGACCAAATGGTGTTGTACGTGGCTGGGCAATCATTGAGGATGAAGATTTCGACAATTCAATGCAACACCTGCACAGCATGTTTGGAGAAGGCGTAAATCTTGAGATTCGTCGCTCATATTCTGCAACGGCAAATCTTTGCAGATTTGAAACTCGCAAAAAGCCCTAATTCAGCGATTGTTGGCGCCCCCGCCGGGATTTGAACCCGGGTCGGAGCCTCGACAGGGCTCCATGATAGGCCACTACACTACAGGGGCTGGCGGGCAAGCGACAGCGGACCTGTATTTAATCGGAACTTGTTCCGCAGTTTGGGTGCGAGCATGACTGACGAGGCTGTTGACGACGATGACGGTTCAGATGAGATGCTGGCAAAGGTGACTGCAGGACCTCCATCAAGTCCGCCCAGTGGGCCACCTAGTGGGCCACCTAGTGGACCGCCTAGTGGACCACCTGGCCGAGGAACAGGGGGCCGAGCAATGTTCGGCGGAAACGCACCATCCCCCACAGGTCCACCAAATGCACCACCCTCAGCACCTTCAGGCGCACAATCAATGCACACTGGATCAAGTGTAGTCATAGAGGCGGGACAAGAAAAAATCGAAATTGCCAAGCGAACCGTTGATGGCGATGAGAAGGTGGAATTAGAACAATTACGTCAGGAGAATGAAAATCTCAAGCAAGGAATGGCCGCTGCAGGCGAAGTCATTCAAGAGGTGGAGAACCCACCTATGCCTCCTATTGTTGGCGATGGTTTTGTCGTCCCAGGGGAAATCGTAGGGATGTTTGCTACACTTGGCCGCCAATTGCACAAGGAGAGATTACTTCACGGAACAGCCGGTTCATTCAGTCTTCTTTCAACACAATCACCTGGCTTGGTTCACATTACCCGACAAGGTGCTGCACTGGGATTGATGAACGAATCCGACCTCATTACTGGACGGTTGGGGGACGCCGCTCCAAACCGAGCCAGTGAGGATTGGCAAATCCACAGTGTCGCTTTAGCAATCGCAAGTTTGGAACATGAAGGAAGGGGCGCATGTGTTCATGTTGCTGCACCTTATGCAACCACGCTGAGCTTGGAAAAAGACCGCTATGCATTGGTTCCAACCGATTTCGAAGGCCACTCCAATTACGGTCGCGCAACAATCGTTGACGTTCAATACGATGACATGGAAGGTTATCTTGTCGAAATTAAAGAAGCACTCAAACAAACTGGGAACAAGTTGTTTGTTGCCCGTGGCCATGGCGTGTATGCACTGGGTGCAGATTTGCTGGAAGCATGGGGTCATGCTGCAGCCTTTGAGCACAGTATGCGAATCCTATACCTTAGTGAATTGGCGGACCTTTGAGTTCCGCCACCTTGATTGAGCGTCAACCTCGGCGAAGGCCAATGAGTGACACACCATTGGTCATCGATGTCGTCGATAATGGCGGTCAGTGGACACATCGTGAATGGCGCATGTTACGATACCTTGGAGTGGACACTCAAATTATTGGTAATAACACACCAGTCTCTGATCTTCGACAATTAGACGGCTTGATTCTATCAGGAGGTGCTGCAAGAGTGGGCCTTACGGGCGAATTGGGTAATTGCGCGGCTTACTTAGAGTTGAATTTACCAATCCTGGGTATTTGCGCAGGGCACCAATTTATGGCTGGCTTCTATGGAGGTGGTGCATCGGAAGCACCAGCCCCTGAATTTGGTGAAGCAAACATCACGCTGGTCAATGGCGGAGGCAAGATATTCGCAGGAACTCCCGATGCGCAAGTCGTTTGGGAATCGCACAATGATGAAGTCAGTGTTCTACCCGAAGGATTCTTCATTACAGCTAGCAGCAAATCCTGTGAAGTTCAGGGAATGGAAAATGAATCAGGGGACCGATTTGGCTTGCAATTCCATCCTGAAGTAAATGATTCTGAGTACGGTCAGAACATGTTCCAAAATTTCATTGAGATATGCAGAGAATCCCGTGATTCCCAGTGATTCATGGACTTTTATCGACTTCTCATAGGCGACGGCTTCAAATGGGAGAGGTAGGTCGGCGAATTCGATGGCTAAGACGGTTACCTACAAGTGTCTGCGTTGTGGACACATCGATGAATTTGAGGGTACACGAACTGGAATTGCATGCAAGGCATGCGGATTCCGAATTTTTACCAAGCCACGACGTCAGGGTCACAAAACCCTAGATGCGATTTGAAGCGTCTTGTTGAAAGACTGCGACATTCTCGCTGTTGTTGATGGCCTCGTGGCTCTCCACTCACGCACCCAAACGGTTTGACACATTGGCTGTGCCTGAACAAATTCGTGACCAATTCATTCGAGCCAGTTCAACTGGCGACCCGCCACATTTACTGATTACAGGACCCGCTGGTGTCGGCAAAACTGCTGCATGGCGCCTTGTTGCCCGCCAAGTATTGGGACCGGGGTGGAAATCAACCTGCCACATCTTACAAGCTCGAGATTTATCACGCCAGGCGGGAGCAATGAAAACCTTCGAGGAATTTTTGCGACCCGCTGGTCTACATTCATCAGACACTTTAGCAAGTCGAACAAGTCTCGACGCATTTGATCGAAATATGTGGACTGGCGATGTTGGCGAAGCACCTTGTGGAGAGGAGACCCAAATTGAATTTGGCCGCGCACCAGTCAGCCGACTAATCGTCATTGAAGATGCGGATCACTTGGGCGCCCGACGTCAACCCTACCTTCGACGTATGATGGAATCAGAGTCACACACGACACGCTTCATTTTCACTGCACGCGCACCCAGTCGAATCATTGACGCTCTGAGAAGCCGAATGCAACATATTCGAATTCCACCAATTCATTCGGACGAAGTAGTCGCAACAATTCGTAAAGTAGCCTCCTTGGAAAACATCACCCTCGCCGAAGGTATGCCCGAAGACATTGCACACATTGCTGATGGGAATTTGCGGAAAGCATTGTTCACAACTGAATTACTGGCCCGCCGCCAAATGACAGGTGAAAGAAACAGACTTTACGAGGTGGTTTCAGCAAGTACGTTACAACATGCCCGGCGCATGATCGAGTTGGCCCTTCGGGGTCGAGTCATAGAATGGCGCTGGGAAAAGCAAGGAGGCCGCAACGTCAAGACATTGGAAGGAGCCATGGGTCAATTGGATGAGATGATGGGCGTACATGCGCTGGATGCAGAAGACATTGTTCATCAAATCCATATGGAACTTGTCGGCAATCGCCTCATGCTCCCCCCTCCTTTACGAAACGAAATGCTCGACGCCCTTGCCGAATGCGATACATCCCTGCGACGAACAGTCCACCCTCGAATTCAGATTGAACATTTTTTGCACCAAGTTTCAGCCGCAGGCCGTCATCATGGATTGGCCCTGAATTAAGCAATATAAGCGGGCGCGGCAGGATTTGAACCCACGGAACCCGGCTTAGGAGGCCGGTGCAATATCCAGCTATGCGACGCGCCCACCCATCCCTCTTGCTCGACATTCAAGGAGGTTACGGCAGCATCAAGCGTCATCCTGATGACCTATCACCACCTCACCTACACTGTTACGATGCAGAATGATGACGGTGGTGTAATTCTCCCTCGCCCCTATGGTGAAGCTTTCGATCTTGACGACGGCTTGGATGAATTAATCGCAAGTCGCCTTAACAGAATGGAAAAGTGGCGTAGATTTTGGGGGCGTTTGGCAAACACTTGGTTCTTCACCCTCATCCGTAATATGATACCCACACTGGCTATTTTCACCGCGGTTGCAGTGATGGCCCTTCCGGACAAAGTAGACCCCTCAGTTGCTGCCTTTGTATCAGCGTCCCTGACACTCTTTTTCATCAGCCCATCGGTTATAACGAGTAATTTTTCACTCTGGGTGGGGCTAGATCGACTAGGTGCTCGGGGCAGAACCAGAGATGAACAGGATAGCAGCATCGAGAGGATTCTGAATACACTCACTGAATCACGATTACATGAACATATGCGATTTAGCAATCTACTTGCGTATTCTTTCTTACTTTGGCTGGCTGACCGATTCCCACTTGGTGACGAAACTCGCGGCCTTCTTTTGGTGGGAAGCGTCCTCACCGCCAGTATCGCAGTTGCCCACTCGATTTTGGTAGAACGGCGGACGCCAAACCATTCTGATGACTTACCGTTCCTTGTCCATCATGCCCCCAGTCAACACAAGAGTACTCTACAAGACCCTTTGACTGAGATTTTGGTTGCACACCTTGATCCAGAAAGTGCCAGCCGATTTACCCTGTGGAAGCAAAGTATTGTTGGTAATTTTACCAAGAAGAAGAACACCAATCAATCGATTGAACACATTTTACATCTCGTTTATTTGCACGGGCAGAATATGATTTCACACAATCAATTGATTCAAGAATTTGAAAAATTAGTGGGTCCGAAAAAGGTCAAGGATTCAATTCTTGAAAACCCTCACCTCGACCTCCCAACATTATCCCGATTGATGGGGCATACACGAGCCTGGCAAAGCGATTTGTTTCGACAGATGGATCGACTTCAATTCGGCCTCATGGATCACAACGAATCAATCGCAGGGCACTCTTGGAGGCTTGATGCAAGCCTTCCACTTCGGTGCGGTGAGTCACGTGGAGACTTGTTTGTAATGGTCAACAATTTGGGATCTAAATCAACTCCGATTGAACTTGAAGTTCATGTCCCCGATGGTCAACCATCTAGGCAAAGATTCCGCCTTACACCCGTGCCGATGACACCACCTGATCACCCCTTGCCCATGTGGTCAAATGATGAAGAAGACGTTGTTACATGGCTCAGCAATTTGGTTGGCACCGCTCATGTACTGTGGCTCGGAGTCGCTTGGGCAGACGATATCGAAGGCCGACGACCAATTCGAATTACAATTAGGCATGTCGATGGCCAAACAATCAGTTCAGATACACTGTGGACTCATGTCCATCCACGTTCGAGCGGTGGGGAATCTCTTCGACGCCGCATGGGCGTTGCTCGTACTGTTGCTCGTCGCTGGCAAAATCAGGCCCTGACTCATTCTGATCGTTCAAAATTCATCGCACCGTAGGTGCGAGAGGGTTAGGGATGCATCAGAGGGGGTGCGTTTATGATGCCCCTTCAATTGGACAAGACCGTTAGGTGAAATCATGCAGGCATGGGATGTAGTCATCGTTGGCGGCAGTATTGCTTCGTTACGGGCTGCAATTGCAGCATCTGATGCAGGCGCGACAACAACTGTCTTGAGTTCTGCAGCCTCTTCAGCATACGTCGACGATGCCATGAGTTGTGGCTTAGCAACATCCTCTGGCGAGGCAGACCCCTCGACACATGCGGCTGACACACTCCGAGTGGGGGCAGATTTGTGCGAAACAGATGTTGTCGCACAGTCTACAAATTCTGCGGTATCTTACCTTGCAGAATTAGAGAAGTGGGGACTTAATGTTCGACGTAATCGAAGGGGCACTCCGCACCTTGGGCAATTACCAGGGCAATCCAACCCGCGTACGGCAAGTACTGGCGACTCTACTCTTCGCGAGGTCCGTTCAATATTAGAGGAACAATGTATCAAGCGAAACATTCCACGTAGAGGGGATGTAGAAATTCTCAACATCGTGATGGACGGTGATCGGGCTACTGGTCTCATCGCATTAGATGTCCAAACGGGTGAGATTTTTGGAATTCAAGCCAAGTCAATTTTATTGGCGGGTTCCGGTTTTCAAAGCGCTTGGAATGGCGATGGTATTGCAATGGGCACCGCAGCATCACTTGCATTGCGTTCAGACATCCCTCTTGCAGATCTTGAGTTCACATCTATGCACCCATTAACTGTCGCTGAAACATCCTTCTGTATTCCATTAGATGTTCTAGGCTCAGGGGGAATTGTCAACGGCGCCGATGGCCAACCAATGGCTACAGAAGCGGGACCCGATGCTCTAGCTCATTCGATTATCGAGGCCGGTGGTGCTTCATTAGATCTCACTGGAATTTCACGCGATGATTCACCGTGGTTTGCAGGAATTGCAAGGTCATTATCATCGCGTTGTGGAATTGATTGTACAATCGAATCAATCCCATTAATGCCAATCGTTGGACCGACCATTGGCGGAATTCCCACCAATGCATC
This sequence comes from Candidatus Thalassarchaeaceae archaeon, assembly GCA_029250425.1. Taxonomy (GTDB): domain Archaea; phylum Thermoplasmatota; class Poseidoniia; order Poseidoniales; family Thalassarchaeaceae; genus MGIIb-P. The sequence goes on from JAQXFF010000106.1 coordinate 12,374, forward strand.
GGGGCAAGCGATTAACCGGGCATGGGATGCACCTCTGCAGGGACTTTTCGCAGCAGGTGATGCTGCTTGTTCTGGATTACATGGTGCGGCATTGAACAGCGGAGATCACCTATTGGGTGCAATTTCCAGCGGAGCAACTGCAGGTTCGACAGCAGCAACACACGCTCACTCTACCAAGCACTCGGCATCAACTGCAATTTCAGTTGCATTATCTGAAGCACACCATTCCCACGATGCAATGTTGACAGAAGCTGGATCCGAAGGGGTCAGTCCCGGGGCAGTTCAGTCAAGTTTAGCCAACACCATGCGGACCCACATGGGCATAGAGCGCGATGCAGCCGGCTTATCCAGTGCCTCATCTAAAATCCAGGAACTCCGCGAAATTAATTTGAGCATTAGCGACGGAAGCCCAGTAATGAATACAGAAATGGTTTCCATGATTCGAACACAGGGTTTGTTGTCAGTTGCATCCGCAGCAGTATCGGCAGCTCTGGCACGAGAAGAAAGCCGCGGCACCCATGTACGAACAGATTACCCAAAGACCCTCGCCAAACTCGCAAAGCACTCACTCTCCAGTGGCGATGGTACCGTTGCCAACCTCAAACTACGCAACTGAACACATCATTGTGGTAGCCAATGATAAGAGGCGAAGACACCTCCGTCTAAACATGCGAATGAGCCAAAAGAGCGCCCCTACGTTCTTCGCAACCTTTTGCATCTGCCTTCTTCTGTCTGGATGTTTGTCTTCAGAAACCTCAGATCCTGAGGAACCGGAATGGATCGTTCTGATTGACCCCATTATAGGAGCAGGCGACCACCCCCCAGTCGTTGCCAATATTCGAATAATCGACGGCCCATCGGGTCAAATGATTGCGTTTACTGAACCTTTGGAAGGAACATTTAGCACAGTATCCCCCCCATCATGCACAGCATACGATTCTGATGAATGCGTGTTTGAATCATACAATTTGTCTGAAAACTCCACATTTGCACCAGTGCGAATTACCCACGGTTCGGTTGGAGAAAACAACACTTCTGTTTGGATTATTTCTGACATTGGAATATTGTACCCTTCCAACGAAAAACAAGGGCGAGTCATCCTTTACGACTACTATTCGCAAGAATCAACTACAGTAATCGAAGGCATTGGTCGTACGGTTTGCGCCGAGCCTGGAGATTTTGATGGTGATGGCGATGATGACCTCACACTCTGTGAATTTGGCCACGATGAAGGAACAGTATCTTGGCTTGAAAACGAAGAAGGAAATTGGACTCAACATATTTTGGACCCCCGGCCAGGGAGCATTCAGGCCATACCTGTAGATGTGGATGGCGATGATGACTTAGACATCGTCGCCGTGCTATCTCAGAACGTCGAAGAAGTCATGCTGTATCGCAACGATGGCACTGGCAATTTCACCTCTGAATCACTATTTCACTCAAATTTGACGTATTATGGAATGAGCGGTCTACGCATTGCTGACTTAGACAAAGATGGTGACAACGACATCATCTTCACCAATGGAGACACAATGGATTTTGACACACCATCCGGTATTAACCCGCATCATTTGCATGGTGTGGCTTGGTTAGAAAATAACGGAGTTGGAGAATTCACTTATCATGACCTTACTCGCAACTGGGGTGCTTACGATACCGCTATTTCGGATATTGATAACGATGGAGATCTTGACATGGTACTAATCTGTTTACAGATGGAGGGGCAATTCCCCATTGAAACAGAACGGACACAAATTATTCTTCTTGAACAACACGATTCGATGTGGATTCGACACGATATCACGACAACAGATCCACACAGAATGCTAACAATCGCCCCAATCGATCGTGACAGTTTCCTTGTCGCAAGCCACGATTCAATGAATCAGGGCGGTGATTTGTTTACACTTGCTGAATTGACATTGACCTTCACCTCACCCTGAGTCGATTTATCATAGGTGTCGTCATCGGACAGACATGGAAGAGGCCACGCTGTTCACCAAAATCATCCGCGGCGAAATTCCATCGTCGAAAGTAGCAGAAGGTGAGACATGGTATGCATTTCTCGACATTTATCCAAGACGAGCAGGTCACACATTGGTGATTCCAAAAGAACAGGCGCAACACATTGCTGACCTTTCCCCCGCAAGCCTTCATGGTTTGATGGAAGGCGTCGTTGAAGTTCAAAGGCGTTTGACAGCAGAGTTTGGCACAAGCGACTTCTCCGTAGGGGTACACGATGGCCCTACTGCCGGACAAGAAGTGCCCCATGTTCACATCCATGTCTGTCCACGTACATTTGGTGATGGTGGCCTCACATTGATGGCTTGTTGGCCGAATTCCCCAGCACCAGGCGGAGATCCCGACTTTGCCGTTTTGGCTGAACTATCCGAGCGTCTCCAAGCTCATTGATATCGACTCAACAGGTGTGATATAATGGCGAAGAAAACAGTTCAATCTGGTGACGATGGAGCAGTTGATCATCATGGGGACGCTCTTCCTCCTCTGTCAAAAAGCGCATCCCAAATCGATGTTGGTAAAATTGAAAGTAAGAGACGCCATTCAAAAAAACCAGGGGATCACCCTGGAATACTTTGGTTTTACCACATGATCATAGGGTTGTGTAAATCGGCCATGAGGCAACAATTTCGATCCATTGAAGTGACTGGACGCGAACATATTTCCAAAGATGCAGGAATTCTTACAGTCGGTTGGCATACCAATGCTCTGATTGATCCTACAGCCATCGTAGTCACGCAACCAAAAACGCTGGTATTTGGCGGCCGCCACGATTTAATCACACGCCCAATCATAGGCCCAATCACCTCCTTTTCTGGTTCACAGCCAGTAATTCGTCAAGCGGAACTTGCTCGAGGTGGAACATCTAGTGAAGCAGCGAAGCAGATTAATTCCAAGACAATGCTAACACTTGCTGAATGTATTGCACATGGGCATGGTACCGCATTATTCCCTGAAGGAACTTCACATGAAGATTCCAAAATGAGGCGCCTCCGCACGGGTCCGATGCGTTCGGTTATTGCAGCCAATTCAATTGCGCACGAGAAGGGTTTACCCGAACCGCACCTACTACCAGTGGGCCTCCATTATCGCCAGTCATGGTTTTTCCGAACCGATGCATGGGTCGAGTATGGGGAACCCATTCGTCTTGCTGATGCGATCCATCCCGAAGAAGAACGAAAGCAATTGATAGAAGGGGAGTGGATTGAAGCTCCAGCGGACAGAGTCAACAAATTACGAGATCAAGTTAGAGATCGCCTCACCCCAATGACACCAGATGCAGATTCATGGGATGAATATCGGTCCTGGCATATCCTTGGCCATTTGCGAGCAATCACATCCAATTCATCCCACAATTCGTGGAAGGACGAAGTTCTCGCAGCCCGCAAGATTCGAAATGAAATTCGCGGTGGCGATGACGTACTTACATCTCTACAACCTGTCGCTGAACGAATCGGGAAGACACTCCATTCTACTGGTTTAGACGGGCGGGTCCTCAATTCAAATGGACTCCGAGAAGCACGAATCGTAGAACATTTAGCCATTCTACCTGCATTGATTTTAGCGATTATTGCAGCGCCATTGACTTTGATTGGCAGTGGTCTTATGATTTTCATTGGAAAAGTCCTTGGAGATAATACAGACGAAGGTCTAGACGCTCGAACCACATATCATTTCCTTGCGTCTCTACTTGGGCCATTGATTATTTGGCCAATCCCCATCACAATTTTCATCATCACAGCGATTCTTGGACCTTGGGCAATTCCAACAGTACAAATTTTCATTGTAGCAGCATGCCTCCCCATCGCCTTCCATCTTTCCAACAAAGTTGCCATCATCGCATGGGATTTACACGTTATTTCCCGCGATGCTCGCCGCCTCAGCAGGTTTCATCGCAATTCCGACTCCCAAATCATCTCCAAAGACATTGCAAATTTGCTCGCTGCGCTGAAATAGGTTGCCGCCCGCCACCCCTTCATGGCGGCCCGTGAAATCGAAGAGCGCGTTCGAAATTGGTTGTCAGGCGAAGGCCTTGAAATCAAAGAGCGCGACGACCCGCGCGCAGATTTCCATTTTTTAGTCAGATACCCACCCACTAAACATGGGCACATGTTCAATGTGCTTTCGCCAAAGGAAAGAAACCTCCTAGTCATATCCAGTGTGACACAAGTTGACTCAGGTC
>JAQXFF010000115.1 GCA_029250425.1 Candidatus Thalassarchaeaceae archaeon
GCCAACCCCGTGCCAATCCGTTTGTGGACTCGCATCGTGAACTGGATAGAGATCTAAAGCACCCATCTGATGCATCATTTCATGAAGTACAGTGCCCATGCCACTTGACCCAGTTCTCAAACTCGCCATTGTGTAATGGCCTACTGTGTGGTCGCTCGTCACTTGGATTGGATCTTCAAACTGAGTGAAGTGGCTCCAGATTTTATTTGTTTGACCTGGATTTTCTTCCTGTCCCTTTGTCGTATGGAGAATCAGAACTCGGTCGACGTTTCCATCATTATCCAAATCAAACTTGGACCAATTCACATCATCGGCTCGTTGGAGGATGACTTCTTCTGCTAAATTCATTGGTAGGAAATCACCCTGAGCGTTTGTGTCTCGATTGCCACTGCTATCTGCTCCGTAGACTTCGACATTATCTGCTGCGAGGGATACTTCCGGATGGACAATTACCGTCAACTGCGTTTCTTGGTCGGTCAGTTGTTCGATGTATGCCCGAGCCACGTCATCAAGCATGAGTTGGGCTTGGTTGGTGCCCCATGCTTCGCTGGCTCGATCATCAGGGAATTCAGTCACCAACACCAGCCATTGTTCATTGGCCTGAATCCCAAGCAACTCAGTATCAGATTCATCTGCCTGAACTTGGTTCTCCCTGACCCAATTGTCAATTGTTTCTTCATTGGAAAACGCCCAACTGCTGGCCAAGAGAAGCGCCACCAAAATTGGGACGCCGACTCTTGGGTTCATGGTGTCACCTAAAGCCCATTTGGTTTCAATCCTTGCGATGTTCGTTTGGACACGATTGCGTTTCTCTCTCGGTAGTGGATTTACACATGTGGGTGGAGGTTTCGGATGTGGGCCCCAATTTCTTGGGCTCTTTTCATGAAGGGTTCGTGGTCTTTCGAAGCGATTTCAATGAATACTTCATTCGGTTTGAGTTGTTGGCCCCAGGCCTTTGAGGCATTGCTTGTCGTGTAGACATAGTGTTGGCTAGGGTTGCGTTGCATCACTTCCATCACCCTTCTGAGTCGCTTCGATTCAGGCCAAGGTTTCGAAAGTTGTGCGACCATAATTTCGAATTCGACATCGGCATGGTGTTGTGGCTGCGTCCGATAGGATTGCCGCTCAAGCAAATCCATTCCATTCAGCCGCACTCCGATTGATTTACAATTTTGTTTGAATTCTGGGCTGAGCGGGTCGGAGGAACACCCCGTGATGTACGCATCAGTGGTTTTCGCATTGAGGACATCACCGTAAAGGAGTTCTCGTTCGTGCGCAGAGGTGCACAAGCCACTGTAGCGTAAGACTGGGACATTGATGTTTAATGGGGAAGGAAGCGGGGTTGCGGCACCATCACAACGGCATTCCACAATCAGTGGCCTTCGCACACCACCTTCTTCGTCCATTAGTGTGACAGATTTCACAGACTGGAGAGCAGGTTGTTTGAACCATCGAGCGCATGTGGTCTCAATGGCCATGATCGAGGCAAGGATCAGGAGGAAAGCAAGTCCGCTGAATTCTGGCAGGGATGC
>JAQXFF010000141.1 GCA_029250425.1 Candidatus Thalassarchaeaceae archaeon
CAGTCGACATGCTGCTGCCACTGTTTCTCGTTCGTGTCTAGTGGCACTCAATGATCAGGAATTGCAAAAATTCCTCGGTGAGGCAACCACTGGTGAGAATCTGATTCAGAGGCTGGCTGAGATATTACCCGAAGGCCCGCATCGTATTCTCGTAGAACGCTGGCTTTACCATTCTCAATACGGAACAGTAGTCGAATCATTGCATGAGGTATTGAATCACAGTGATTTGTTGTTATCTCACCCTCGCCCATCGGAACGTAACGATGCTGAACAATTTTTGCGTATCATTGAAAATCAATCAAGCGAGGTCGGAGGAGACCCTGTTTTGCTTGCGGATTGCCTTGCACATCTTGCCAATGTTGCAGGTAATGACCTCACATCATCGGGGGTATCAACGGCAGATGCGGTACAAGTAATGACCATCCATGGTTCGAAAGGGTTGCAACGAAAATGTGTCATCGTCGGTGGTTTGTTCAGTGAAGGTCAAGGGAACATCAGTCACGATTTACGACAGCGCGTTATCGCCACACCGAGTCTATTTTCATCAAATCCAAGGCCTTGGATTACCCAATCAAGTTTGGATAGTGGGGTTTGGACATTGGCTAGAACACTGCAAGAAGCACAAATTCAGGCAGAGGCGCGCCGCCTATTCTATGTGGCCTGTACTCGGGTCAAAGATCTCCTGATCCTTGCAGGTGGGCCCAATGATTCTACACGAATAGATGATGTAATTTCTATGAAACTGAGAACCTTGCCAATGCCTACATTTGGGCACATGTGGTTCGAAGCCTTGGGTTGGGAACCCGAAGAAGATGGCCGGCATTTGATTGACCCCAAATCACTTCCATTTGCAGTTCATTGCCATGAATCAGAATTGGGTGGAACAAGTACAGTGATCAGTCCATTGGTTCGTATGGCCAGGTTGAATGAATCAGCTCAAATCGCTCATGAAAGCGTTTCACCATCCCAATCAACACAAGTTCCAACCCGTACTCGTGGGATTAGAATATCTCCGCATCAATTGGACAAAGCTGCTACTTGTCCTCGGTGCTATTTGCAATTGATGCGATTGGGTTTAACCCCTGATGCCGTATCGTCGTATACATCCACCGATTCCACCCAATCAGCGGCTGAAAGAATTGGCTTACCTCCAGCCAATGTCATCGGTTCTATTTTCCATCGTGTCGTTGAGATTGGGCTGGAAAATCCTGGCCTTCAATCTGAAATCAGTGTACCTCTACCACCTCAATGGACGGAACAAAGTCCAAACCTGCTTGAAGATGAAGGAGTTATCCAAGCAGCAATAGAGGAATTACTTCCTCCAGATGCAGATGTTGAGGCCATGAAATCATTGCTTCGACAAATGTCGAAGGCAGTGATTGATGGTCCTTTAGGAACACTAACAGCAGGAGATTATTGGGGCGGCGAAGTCGTTGAAGGTCTTCGTACTGAATGGCCATTTAGTTTGCAACATTCTTTGGAAGTGAGTGCAGATGATCATATTTGGAC
>JAQXFF010000144.1 GCA_029250425.1 Candidatus Thalassarchaeaceae archaeon
GGTCAAGAGGTCTAATTGTTGAACCCGGATACACCTGAAACATCGGAATTACTCAACGACCCTCTGGCTACCGGTGAATATCGAATTATTCTCGACGGTGAAGGCCAATATACCTTTGAAACCACAGTCAATCGTGAAATCCCTCATGAGTTTATTCCAGCTATAATTGGGGCCCTACTCGTCGTGTGGGGGATTTGGAGAAAGCAGCAGGAAGATTTAGATTCGGATTAAACCCATTTCCATTGTATATCACCGGTTGATCGAATAATGCCTGTTTCAGTTCGCAACCCCCCTTTGTAATCTAATCCGAATGCAGCAGGGCGTCCTTCATTTAGTGTACATCTCATCGATGAATATAGTGATCTGAATACGTTTTCAATATCTGTATTGGGTACCATTGGGTGTATTTCTAAAACTGAAGCAACGGATGCATGTATGATGGGCCATATTTCTTCAAATGAATTTGGGAATAGAACGTCCCAACCGATTGAATCCTCTAACTGCGGCACTGTATTCCGATTCATTCCGATCCCCAATACAATCTGGATATCCTCGCCCTTGGTCCTCCCTTCGACGAGTATCCCACACAATTTTCCAATATGGTCCGATGTACGTATCCAAATATCGTTCGGCCATTTAACCCGCACTCCCTTTCTTTCCAACGCCGAACCATGAATCCAGGAATGGCTTGGTAAACCGATATTCAAACCGACAGAAAGCGTATCCAGAATCGCCACATTTGAAGCCATTTGAACCATCTCAGGTGTCCGCTTTATAGAATCCTTGGATATCGCCCAACTGCCCATGAAACCATCTTCTGAAGAAATCCATTCTCTTCCTGCGTACCCACGGCCAGATTTTTGTGAATTTGTACTGACAAAGGTTCCTTGACTTACCATTCCAAGATCGAACACCTCATCATTGGTTGATGCGCAGGATTGGATTCTAGAAACCGCTGCATTTTCAAAGGGCCTCCAACAAGCAACAACGGTCAACCGCTCATCTCCAATGGACGTCTCTGAAACGTTACGCGTGGCCCAACCACTCTTTCTCCACTTTAGGCCTATTTTGTCGCCAATAGTGTTTGAACTATGCAATAATAGTACAATACCACCTTCGTTTAAGATCGAAGGGTTCGAGGAAATCTCGAATAACAATTCTTCTGATTCTTTGCTGCCAATCAAGGCAGAATCTTCCATTGGTCCTAGGCAATCCCCAGGTATGGGTTCAATATACGGTAGATTCCATGCAATTACATCGACTCCCTGCTCAGGAATCCAGCCCGCAATATCTCCAGGTCCACCTTCTCTGATTTCGGGGCCCCAATCCAATCCACATTCTGCTGCATTTCCACGCGTTGCGGCAACAGCGAGTGGATTGGTATCACAGGCACTCACCTTCCATTCTCGTAAACCTGCTGCAATTGATACGGCCCCACTACCACACCCGATTTCTAGCAGGTGTTTGCCCTGTCCAGAACCGAGCTCGGCGATGGTCCGATCCAAGAGGCTTGAATCTTCTCTCGGAGGGTAAACGGTTGGGGGGATATTGAGTTCCAATCCTCCCAATCCGGTGGCTTGCCATACAATGACTTTGCCACTATGGCTCGTTAATTCAATTTCCCTTTCTATGGTCAATTACACCACACAACCTCGTATTCAACATTCCATTAGGCATCAATATGATGAATATTCTCCAAACCTTTATGTCAAATTTTGACTACGGCTATAATAGCGGTTCTTCCCCTTGAACTGTAGATTTGGGTCGAGCCACAGGCATACCCATTTCCGTAAGCCTTTTGAATACCCCCTCGGTCCGCGGGTGGCCCAGAGATAGCCATGGGCCTGTAGCTTAGCCAGGTAGAGCGTCCGGCTTTTAACCGGATGGCCAAGGGTTCGAATCCCTTCAGGCCCGCTCTATCTGGCTGGGTTGCGGGTTTTTGGCCCGAATGGGCGAAGCCGGGGGTAGTAAATTGGTCGTTAAGAGTTCAACGAAGAAACGTTTGGTAGAATTGGGTGTGCCTGAAGAGCAAGCCCACAAGCTTGCTGACGATGCAAATATGGATGCTATCAAGCAGATGAGCGTCGACGAAGTCGCCAAGAAGATCGGCGTTGATGTAGATAGCGCAGAACTCGAGAAGGTCATGGGCATCATTCGTGAGCAAGGAACTCGCAAGCGAACTCGTTCTCGTCGAATCACCATCTCGCAGAAGGCGATTGATGATGACGACATCCCTACGGGTACAGATCGGTTCAACGTATTGAATCACCACCTTGTCCCTCATCACGAACTCTTGGCTGAAGATGAAGAAGCAACTGCTCTTGCCCCTTGGGCACTTGAAATGGCAGACATTTCGGGAGAGGGTACTCGCTTGGCCAAGGAATTGTTGCCTAAGATTCTGATTACAGACCCAGCCGTTCAGGTTTTGAAGGAAACTGAAGAAATCGCGAATGACGAATTGCCAGCAGGCTGGTTAACAAATCGTGTCGTACGTGTACGACGATACAGCATATCATCTGGAACAACAACAGCCTACCGCTTGATTGTGGAGGAAAACTGAGGGGGAATAAATCATGAAGGAAATTATCGAGAGCTACTTTCGCGAGCGCAGTTTAGTCAACCATCAACTTGCATCATACAATGATTGCATCCCTACGGCCGATTCACAGAATAGCCGATTCGAAAAAATCGTTCGAAACATTCGAATTGGAACTGACGAGATTATTGAGGACGAAGAAGGCGGTATCATCAAGCTTGACGTTCTGGATCACGAAATTCAAGTACGAATGAAGAACATGACACTTGGTCCCCCAACAATCCGTGAAGCCAATGGTGCAGAACACCCATCTTCACCACTCGAATGTCGTCTACGTAAGCTCACCTATATGTCCCCTGTTTATCTTGACTTCACAATCCACCGTGATGATCTTCCACAACCTATTGTTGAAGAGAAGGTTCAGATTGGCAGCGTGCCAATCATGATTCGTAGCCGTCGATGTAACCTGAACCCCTCACACATTGATGCCAACCGAAATCTGTCTCCTGAAAAGAGCGAAGAGGACAAGGAATACTACCACACTCTACTCCAAGGTAAAGGCGAAGATCCCCATGACCCTGGAGGTTATTTCATCATCAACGGAACAGAGCGTGTTCTCATTTCCATGGAGGATTTGGCTCCAAATCGTGTCACCGTCGAAATGAACAAGCGGTATGCGCGTAAGACTGAAGTTGCCAAGATTTTCTCACAGAAGGATGGAGTTCGAAAGCCCCTGACTGTAGAGAAGCGCAAGGACGGAATGCTGATGGTGAAAATCAGTAGTGCTGGAACAACGCCAATTCCAGTCGTTCTTCTCATGCGAGCCCTTGGTATTGACAATGACCAGGAAATTTTCCAAGCAATTGCTGGGCCAACTGAAACGTTCAAGTTCATTGTTGCCAACCTAAACGAAGTCAAGGATAATGAGGAATATGGCGTCGAAAGTTCAGGTGAAGCACATGATTGGTTGCAAAAGAAATTCGCAGCTGGTCAACAGCGCGAATACCGTGAACAGCGAATTCAGAATCTATTAGACAAAGAATTGCTACCTCACCTTGAAACTCCACTGTCCGATAAGGACAAAGAACGCATTGGACCCGATTTGGCAGCACAAGCTGAAGTAAGAACCGAACGCAATCGGAAGAAGAAGGCCATTTTCCTTGGCCGTATTGTCCGCCAGGTCCTTGAAATGGCGATTCAAAACAAAAAACCCAATGACAAGGATCACTATGCAAACAAGCGAGTTCGTCTAGCGGGCGATTTGATTGAGGATTTGTTCCGTGTATCATTGCAACAACTCGCTCGAGATTTGAAATACCAACTTGAGCGCCACCACAACCGCAAGCGAGATCTCAAAATCACCTCATGTCTGCGACCTGATGTTCTAACATCCAAGGTTATGCACGCATTGGCAACTGGAAATTGGGTGGGTGGCCGAAGTGGTGTCAGCCAATTGCTAGATCGTACAACGTTCCTCGCGGCTCTTTCCCACATGCGCCGTGTCACGAGCCCACTCGTGCGAAGTCAGCCTCACTTTGAAGCACGAGATTTGCACCCAACTCAGTGGGGACGACTTTGTCCCAACGAAACTCCTGAGGGGCAGAACTGTGGTCTTGTGAAGAACGCAGCCCAAATGATTGACGTTTCAGAAGCTGTCAATGAGAACGAAGTCAAAACATTGCTCGAAGAATTGGGTGTGAATCCAAATCCAGAGGGTTGGTCTGACGGAACAAGAGTTCACGTTAACGGTGATATTTTCGGGCTACATACCAAGCCATACCATCTTGTTGACCATTTCAAGAGAGGGCGACGTAGAGGGAATATTCGTCACGAATGCAATATTCGTCACGATGCACTCAACCGTGATATTTTCATCAATACTGACAAGGGTCGTATTTTGCGTCCACTACTAGTATTGGATTCGGGTAGTTTGGTTATTTCAAAGGATGATTTGGATAATCTACGAAGCCGCGAAATTAACTTTGATCGCTTGGTCCAAAAGGGCGCTGTAGAATGGGTCGATGCAGAAGAAGAAGAAGATCTACTCGTCGCACCTCGTCCGTTCGATCTACCACATGTTAGTCCGAAAAATGGCCGACCACTTAACCCCGCTAATGTTGAGTGGGTGAACATGGGTGAAGAAGGCATCAAAAAGGCCAAACTACGTGCTGACATCATCATGCCAAATGGTACTAAACTAACTGAAAATTTCAGTGTACCTCTCAATTATTATCAAGAGAACTACGATGAACTGCGGAAGAAGGAGCGGCACAAGAATAAGCCAGATGTGTTGACTTATACTCACGTTGAGATCGACCCCCAGTTGATTCTCGGTGTATGTGCTTCACTCGTCCCATACCCTGAGCACAACTCGACACCTCGTGTCACAGGTGGTACTGCAATGGTCAAGCAATCTCTAGGTTTGCCTTCAGCCAATGGTCGTCTTCGACCAGATACACGGCAACACATATTGCATTACACTCAGAATTCTATGACTGGAACTCGGGCGATGGAAGCTACAAATTTCCTTCGCCGTCCAGCTGGACAGAATTTCGTCGTCGCCATCCTCAGCCATCACGGCTACAATATGCAGGATGCCGTCATCATGAATCGAGGCAGCGTGGAACGTGCTCTAGGCCGTTCGACCTTCGTGCGCACATACAATGCTGAGCGCAAGCGATTCCCCGGTGGCCAAGTTGATGAAATCGAGATTCCTGGAACAGGACTTGATGAAGTCAAGGGTTTGAAATCCCCCGAATCCTATGCACATCTAGAGGATGATGGATTGCCTACCCCCGAAACTGAAATCAGCAGTAAGCCTGATGATCGAGACCGGGTACCACAAGTTTTGGTCGGAAAAACCAGCCCTCCACGGTTTTTGGAGGAGACACATGGTGCTTTCCTCCAGGCTCAGGAACGCCGCGAATCAAGTATGAATGTACGACACGGTGAAGGTGGATTTGTTGACAACGTATTCGTCACCGAATCATTAGACTCTGGACGTTTGGTTCGAATTACTTTGAGAACAAACCGTATACCTGAACTGGGTGACAAGTTTGCCAGTCGACACGGTCAGAAAGGAGTGATTGGTCGTTTGGTCGATCCAGAAGATATGCCTTTCACCGTCGATGGTGTCGTCCCAGATCTACTGATTAATCCTCACGCGATTCCTTCCAGGATGACCGTAGCCCACATCTTAGAGATGATTGGCGGCAAGGTTGGTGCCATGGATGGGCGCCTCATTGATGGTACTGCATTTAGTGGTGAAAAGGAAGATAGTTTGCGAGAAGGCCTCCTCCGTCACGGATTTGCCCACACTGGACGCGAATCTATGATTAATGGTGAGACTGGGGAGGAATTCCCTGCTCAAACTTTCGTTGGCGTGATTTACTATCAGAAGTTGCACCACATGGTCAGTGGAAAGATTCACGCTCGAAGTCGCGGACGTGTCCAAATTCTTACACGACAGCCAACTGAAGGTCGTGCCCGACAGGGTGGTCTCCGATTCGGTGAAATGGAACGTGACTGTCTAATTGCCCATGGTGCCTCGATGGTCATCAAGGATCGATTGTTGGACGAATCGGACGGATGGGAACTGTTCGTTTGTGCAGAGAGCGGCCACATCGCTTTCTGGGATTGGCGTAAACGATGTTATGTTAGTCCGATACACGGGGACAAGGCGGAAGTCTTCCCCGTATCCACATCGTATGCATTCAAGTTACTACTGGATGAGATGAAATCACTTGGTGTGGCTATGAGACTTGAACTGGAGGACCGAAGATGAACCGAGACGTTGCAACCATTCCGAAGCGCATTGCTTCCATCAAGTTCAGCCTGATGGATCCAACAGAAATCAGAAAGATGTCTGCTGTCGAAGTCAAGACTGCAGACACGTACAAGGATGATGGGCACGCCTATCGACAAGGTTTGATGGATTCCCGTATGGGTGTCATCGAACCCGGTGTCCGTTGCGAAACTTGTGGTAACAAGCATGATATTTGCACCAGTCACTTTGGTCACATTCAGCTTGAATTACCAGTGGTTCACATTGGATTCACTGCTTTATTGAAGACCTGCCTCAAGGCAACTTGCAATACCTGTAGCCGAATTCTTCTACACGAAAAAGAAGGCACTCACCCAATCAACCCTGAGAAGTCCGAGCAGGATTTCTTCCGTTACCGTGTTTATGATGTCATTCAGAAGCACGGTGTCGGTTCAACTGAATTCAAGAAGGTCATCAAGGATATTGTCAAGGAATGTTCGAGCTTGAAGCGTCAAGTGTGTATGCACTGTGGTTCTGAGCAAGGAAAGATTCAACTTGACAAACCTACAACATTCAAGGAAAAGAAACAAGATAAAGGTGAGCACAAATTGAACGCTCGTGATATCCGTGAATGGCTTGAGCGCATCCCTGATGAGGATTTGATTTTCATCGGCATGGATCACGCTTCAAGTCGCCCTGAATGGACGATCATGCGTGTACTTCCAGTCCCACCCATTACAGTTCGACCATCTATCACATTGGATAGTGGTGACCGTAGTGAGGACGACCTTACTCACAAACTAGTTGATGTATTGAGAATCAACCAGAGGCTCCGTGAAAACCGTGATGCTGGAGCACCTCAGCTCATTGTTGAGGATCTGTGGGAATTGTTGCAGTACCATATCACAACGTATTTCGACAATCAAACAGCAGGGATTCCTCCAGCCCGCCATCGCTCTGGTCGTCCATTGAAGACTCTCACACAGAGGCTCAAAGGAAAGGAAGGTCGCTTCCGAAGCAACCTTTCTGGTAAGCGAGTTAACTTCTGTGCCCGAACTGTCATCAGTCCCGACCCCAACCTCGGTATCAATGCAGTGGGTGTACCGACTCAATCAGCCAAAGAATTGACCGTTCCAATTCGTGTGACTGGCCGCAATCGTGAACAGTTGCGCCAGATGATTCTACGTGGACCAGATATTCACCCAGGTGTCAATTACATCGTACGAGGCGACACACATCGTGTCCGAATTACCGATCGCACCAAATTCATGTGGTCAGGTTTCCGTTGCCACAATCCTGAATGCCATTCAGGCGACATTGAGAGAGGCGAGCCATACCCTGGTCTGCGCTCTGATCTCAATGAGGTTCTACCTGCGCCAAATTTCCTGCCCGGTATGGAAATTGAGGAAGAAATCAAGCGCGTTGATGGGGATACACAAACAAAATGGATTCCGTCACTAGAACCCACTCTAGCCAATCTCCGTGGAGAGGACGCCAATGGAAAGCCTCTCGAACATGGGGACCCTCGTGCAATTATCCATCAGCGCTGGGTCTATGAGCGAGAGAATCCAGGTCAACCATTCCCATCTGAACTTGAAGTCCGTTGCCCACATTGTGGCAGCCCCGAAATTTCTGAGGAAATCCGCAGCAAGGTCGAAGATCGTCTTGCAACTGTTGACTTGGATGGAAATCCAAAGCCCGGTATGATTGTTGAGCGCCACTTGATTGACGGCGACGTCGCAATTTTCAACCGACAGCCATCTTTGCACAGAATGTCGATGATGGTTCACGAAGTTCGCGTGATGGAAGGCAAGACCTTCCGATTCAATCTGGCAGTTTGTACACCATACAACGCAGATTTTGACGGTGACGAGATGAACCTACACGTGATCCAATCTGAAGAGGCTCGAGCTGAAGCCAAGATTCTGATGCGTGTGCAAGAGCACATCATTACTCCACGATATGGTGGTTCAGTGATTGGCGGTATCCACGACCATATTTCAGGCGCCTATCTTCTTAGTCACGACAACCCGTTCGTACCTAAGGCGATTGCACTCGATGTTTTGGGACAAATTGGATATGAAGGTGAATTGCCAAAGGAAAGTGTTGTAGATGG
>JAQXFF010000155.1 GCA_029250425.1 Candidatus Thalassarchaeaceae archaeon
GTGCAAATCAACGAGCGATTTGAAACAGCGGGAACAGATTATTTCTTGAAGGGAGAGACTGCAATGGGATGGTCTGGCCATACTCTAGAGGAAAATATCGGTGAATATGGGACCATCAACAATTACATTGGACCCAATGCACTTGATGGTCAAGCAGATTTTGTTCTTTATCATGCAGTGGTCGATAATGTATTCACATCTGGTGATATGGATTACCAACATCTCGATTATTGGACCGCTCGAAGTCAAGATCAGTACGCAGAAGGGGCCACCATGGTCCCCTTTGTGGGCAGCCATGATGTACCTCGATTTACGAGTCGTGCAGATTCAGGTACTGCAGATGAATGGAATCAGTGGGTCGAAGATGGATTGCCAGGCCAACCGGGAACTGACGACCCCTATCAAGCGGCATTGCAAGCCTACACATGGTTACTGACAACACCTGGTGCTGCAGCCATTTACCAAGGTGATGAATATGGAGAATTTGGAGGTGCTGATCCCGACAATCGTCATGTTCATCGCGACATATTGAATCTAACTTCACGGGAAATTTCATTGCTAGAGAATATCAGTAAAATCGGCCAATTGAGGATGGATTCTGATGCCCTTCGCAGGGGAGCCTATACCTCACTATCCAATTCTACAGATACGGTTGCTTGGTCAATGACAACCGAATCTGATCAAGCGATTATTGCGATGAATCGTGGTGTTGCTGATTTTGAATTCGACTTGGATTTAGATTGGGTTACAAATGATTCACTGAATGAAATCCCAATGGATTCTGAACACCGATTTATGCTAGGCCCACACAGCGTGGCTATTTTTCTGAAACCCGGTGAAACTATCGTTCCCCAACCCGCCTCTGACGCTCATTGCCTCATTCTCGACAACCTCAGTGTCAATCAGACACTATCCATCATGCTCGACTTGGTCAACACCTGTGATTTCGGCCTCAATTATCCCGGCGTCAATGCCACAGCGGACCACCCTGGGGTGACTGGATTCTACGATGGCCTAGAGTGGTACTACGGTATTCTAGATAATGGGACATATCCCTACCAATGGCAACTTTCGGTCGACCCTTCCGTGCCCAATGGCACAGTGGTCACCCTCACCTTCGCAGCGGGTTTGCTTTCGTGCGGCCCTGATGGTTGGCACGATTGTCCGAATTCAACCCTGCAACACACCTTCACAGTCATATGGCCAGAAAATGGAACAAATGACACTTCTCCAGAGCCGGAACCCGAACCTGAACCATTGCCAATGGATTACTGGGCACATACTGAATTGGGTCGCCCAGGACATCTCAGCGTGACGCTTGAAGCCCAATCAATGAATACAAGTACACCTGTGACCATCGAGTATAGAGTTCGACACGATCTCGTAATCGATGATGAGCCACACATGACGAATCTGGGAGGGGAAGACATCCCGATGTTATCCAATCAATCCACCTTCAATCAGACCTTTGAAGTGGAAATTGACAATGGACCTGGCGCATATTGTGTAAGAATCTACTTGCGGTTACCCGATGGTGATTGGATTCGACCCAGCCAGAACCATCCTGGTGCCCTCAGCTGCATTGGCGTTTCCGAATCTCACTGGGATAACATGGTGCCGGAACCAGAACCAGAACCAGAACCAGAACCAGAACCAGAACCAGAACCAGAACCAGAACCAGAACCAGAACTAGTTGATGGAACTGAGGATGATCAATCGACCAGTGGTTCCAGTAATTCACAGGGTACAGGAGGGATGACTGCGGGTCAATTGATCAAGGTCGCTCTCGGCGTATTGACACTGATTGCAGGCGGATTCCTCGTGACACTGGTGATTCGGGTTCGCAATCAAGATGATTGATCAAAACTTGCATAGAATCGGAGATATTCACTGATCATTCGCGCTCCTGTAAATCGTGCACTTGTAGCGATTGATGCTCGCATGAGGTCGTTCCAATGCTCGGGTCCATCATTCCATGCAGCCAGTACTTCTTGCTCAAGCGTGTCATACACAGCGGTTGCATCTCTAACATCATCGCGTTCATCTTCACCTTCGCCTATTCCCCATCCGTTGACTCCATGTTCACAAGCTTCCGGCCACCATCCATCCAATATACTGCAATTTGGGACACCATTCATGGCGGCCTTCATTCCACTTGTTCCACTGGCTTCCATTGGGCGAATCGGGTTGTTGAGCCAGATATCAACACCACTGGTCATTGCTAGACCGGTGTCCATTGAATAATCCTCTAGGAAAGCCACAGGAATTTCATCGACAAGTTGAGAGGCCCCTTCGAAAATATCTCGGATGAGTTGTTTGCCACCTTCATCACGAGGGTGGGCCTTTCCAGCGAAGACGAATTGAATATTGCCTGCTCCAATTTCCCGCAACCTGTCTAAATCACTGAAGACAAGATTGGCCCGCTTGTATGTCGCGAATCTACGTGCAAACCCGATTGTCAAGCGGTCTTCATAAAATTCGACACCGGTAGAAATTCTCACAAGATCACGCAGTACTGATCGCGCATCTCGCCTCGCATCCATCAGAGCAGTGTCTGGAATTCTTCCCGCATATGCCAAGACGGTGGGGTCACTTCTCCACCCTTTGAGATATTCATCGAAGAGGTGTGACATGGCGGGGCTTGTCCATGTTTCGTGATGAACTCCATTGGTAATCGGGTGAATGTGTGTTCCGTCAAACATCCCACTGGCAACATAGGCATTCAGGTTTGAAACGGCATTGACCTGACCGGCCAGAGCTACAGCGAGGTGACTCATCGAACAACTTTGTTCGTCATCCACCAGGTCTTGTGCATCATTTGGCATCAATTCACCTAGAACCTCTTCCACATCACTCCAGTTAAATCGGTCATGACCCGCTGGAACCGGAGTGTGGGTTGTGAAGAGACATCGTTGCCGGAGTCTTTCGCGAGACCATCCTTGATGTAACATTTCAAGCATTGCAAATGTGCAGTGACCTTCGTTCAGGTGCAGACCTGTAATTTCGTGCCCTAGGGCTTGTAATGCACGGATTCCTCCGACTCCTAGCAGATATTCTTGTCGAATTCTAGTCGAATCATCACCGCCATATAGGCGATTTCCTAGGCTTGCATGTTCAGGGGAATTGTCAGGGTGGCGTGTATCGAGGAAATAGGTGGGTAAACCCTTGATCGAGTACATCCAGATTTTTGAATAGAGTATGGTTCCATCTAACGGCAGGGAAATCACCATCCCTGTATCTGTGAGATATTCCTGAGGGTTGATTTCTCCAAATGTCTCGGTTTGGTTCCCCACTTCATCCAAATGTTGGCGACCATATCCTTCACGATATAGCAGTGTACAACCGACGAGATCAATTTCAGCATCCGCCGCCGATTTGATGTGGTCACCTGCCAGAACACCAAGTCCCCCAGAATAGGTGTGTAGCCCGCTTTCAAAGCCGACTTCTGCGGAGAGGTAAGCAACACTCATTCGGACCATCTCGGTCCGTTTCCACAGTTCTATGAATATGTCCCTATAGGGATTTGAAACAGGTCAGCGTTTGAAGGCGTTCCAATTGCCATTAATCAATTCAGGCCACTCAAATCTCCACGCCCAATTTCCTGATGATTCACCGGGTGTATTCATTCGGGCATCTGAACCCAATTGCAGAATATCTTGGAGTGGTACAATCGCTAGAGGTGATTGTGATTCCATCGCCAAACGAATGAGTGTATTACAGGCATTTTCACCTGCCAATCCTGCTTCAATAACTCTCAATTTTCGTTCGCTTGGTGCCTTATCCCACCAACCCATGGTTGTATCATTGTCATGTGTTCCAGTGTATACAATACAATCCCGAGGGATATTTTCTGGACGATGTGGATTGTCATCATTTTCGTCATCAAATCCGAAGTGAAGGACTGACATCCCCGGGAGGTTGTGTCTCTTTCGCAATTCAATCACATTTTCAGGAATGATTCCAAGATCTTCTGCAACAATCAGAGTATCTCCTGAAACATCGCTGATGGCTTGTAGAAGTTCATCACCTGGTCCCTCCATCCATCTACCATTTTTTGCAGTACTTTCTTCCACAGGAATTGCCCATGCCGAATCAAAGCCTCTGAAGTGATCGATTCGAACCAAATCAAACAAACCGCAGATGCGGGACATTCGCATTCTCCACCACGTCCAATCATCTTCACGATGCGCTTCCCAATTGTATAGCATCGTACCCCAACGCTGACCATCTTCAGAGAAATAATCCGGGGGTACGCCTGCGACTACATCATGATGAAACAGGTGTGGGCGAACCCATACATCAACCGAATCTTTGGCAACAAAAATAGGTAAATCACCGAATAGTTTGACGCTTTTTTGTGCAGCATAATGCCGTAGAATCATCCAATCTCGCTGAAATCGAACTTGATTCATAATCCGTCCACGAATTCGAGGCATATACATCTGCATGGCTTCATCAATGGCATCTGGATGACGGTCACGTAATGGTTCAGGCCATTCAAACCACGGCTTTTCTTGATGAACTTCTTTCAAAACATCATACAACCCCCAATCCCATGCCCAATGTGCATTGATACTGAGCCA
>JAQXFF010000171.1 GCA_029250425.1 Candidatus Thalassarchaeaceae archaeon
AACAATGGTTCCAGCATCTGGTGTATTGAAAACACCATGGTCGACCGCTGTGACATATTCTTCTTCTGTGAGGTTGACGCCTCCCAGTGCTGTTCGAGCATCATCTAAACTCACTTCACCAGATTTGACCTGCCTTAGCAGGCGCATGACTACATCGTCGCTCAAAGTTGGTCACCTCTTCGAAGATGTTTCATTCGCAGACGAATAATATTCGATCGTCCTTCATAATGGCGGCTGAATCCGTATCGCAGGAAGAAACCGCAGAATAGGATTACAGCTACAACAGCGCCAAACCCGAGAAGGCCGAGCCAGTGTGCGCGGAATGGTGCACCCATGTGGTGTAAGTCAACGTGACCGCTTTCAGCCGCTGGAGGGGCTACGTCGCCATTGCCAGCGAAAATGGTACGGGTGTTCCCTGAGTCATCCCCCTCACCCAATGAGAATGAAAGTCGATTCCAAGCATCACCCGTTGGAGCTCCATCTCCATTGACGCTGTTACCGGCAAGCCAGAATGTCACATCACCGGAACCAGTTGCGGGGGCGGTCCAAACAATCGTCCAAGAACGATCCGTCGGATTATTTCCTGCTTCGCTGTGGGTTAGTGTTGAAGCATCGTCGCCATTCTGTACCATGTCTTCATAGCCGACTCCGGCTGAAAGTGTTCCTTCGGACACCCTCAAAGAGAACCCTGCAGATGCGGCACCTCCAATTTCAGGCCCACCGATAATCTCGACAATCAATGTGTAATCAGTGTCTGCTGCGAAATGATAGGGTACATCTGCAATCATGACTGTGACCGAATCGTCAGGAGTGATTGCATTTCCAGAATGGCATGTGCAGCCGGTCTTTGCAACATCCGTTCCACCTTCGGCTTCGTCGCCAGTAATGCCACCTGGACGGGCTTGGGTTGAACCAGCAACCAACAGTACCATGAGCAGTCCAACAAGGATGCGTCTGACATGGTGAGTTGATGCGGACATAGTATTGACTCACCTATGGTGAGGCGACGAATTGAATACCCTCCATAAACGTTCCCTGCTCTACACGAGGTAAACACCCCGCAGTGCATCGAATTCCGTATACCCGTGTCGCGAACAAGCCTGCGTAGTTCTGAATAGCCTCTTGCGCCTCCCATGGCCCATGACAGAGCGGACATGGGAGAATACATACGAGCTCACGGATGAACAATTGGAGCAGCTTGAAGAAGCCGAGACGCTGATGGAACGCATGGATTTATCTGGTGCCGAACAACTGTTGCTCGTGATGCTTGAAGCGTCAGTTGACTGTATTCCAGTTCTTTCAAACTTAGGTTACCTTTACGGCAAACATCTTTCAGAATTCGAAACAGCAGTGGAGTATTATGACCGAGTATTGGAAATAGAACCAGATAACCCTTGGGCAAGAGATGCTCGGCGGCGATATTCACGATACATCGGTCGGGATTGATTCGCAAAGCCTCATGGCCCCCCGTGGCCAAGCAATGGCATGGAGGAGGGGGAGTTACTCGTTGCTGGCATCGGCACTTTGGGTTGTACATGGGCCAAAGCGGCTCAAGCCCGAGTCTCGGACTGGGTTGATCTCACACTCATTGATGCTGATGATACTTCAATGGAAGACGTCCGTCATGCAAATTGCTTGTTGCTTGGTGACACCCCATCTGAAGTCGGATGCGCGGGGATGCCACAACTAGCCGAAGCGCGGATGCGTTCGCTTCAACCCATCGCCTCCCATTTCCTTGAAAAGGCCGAATTAGTACTTTTATTGACAGGTTTAGGCGGAGGTTCGGGTTCCGGCGCATCCATTGAATTTGCACGTCAAGCCATTCAAGCAGGTTGCTTGGTTATTTCAGTTGCAGCCATGCCATTTGAGGCTCAAAGTGAGCGTCAAAAAATCGCTGAAAAATCTCTTTCACGCCTTTCTAAGAACAGCCATATTTGTGTGGAGTTAAGCCTTGACCGAATGGCTTGGCAGGCCCGCGAAAGGGGTGTAGATTGGCAACAGGGATCCGCTTGGGTCGAAGAACTCACCGAGGGTTTAATGCGAACTCTAGCAAACGTCGGTCTCATCAATCTCGATTTGATGGATTTGCGCGCAATTGTTTCCAAATCAGGAGGGTCAACACTCCTTGTTGCAGAGGGGCATTGCGATGAAGCCCAGGAATTGTACCAACTCGCTCGCTCCTCCCCACTTGCAGCAATGTCAGTTGGAGGGGCAACTGGTTGCCTTCTACAAGTTGAAGGGGGTCCACATATGACACTAAAACAAGTTGAAGCCGTCTCTGATGCATTTACGACCGGTCTTTCTATCGATGCCCAGGTAATTATTGGTGCCCGCGTGTCGCCCCATCTTGGCGACCGAATGCGTGTAGTTGCTGTGGTGAGTGGCTTGCCGAGAGGTACATCTGATGGTTTGGTTTAATCCAAATCCACAAGTTCAATCTCTTCTATTTCAGTCACCGGAGGCGGTATGTCCCATTCGGGCTCAGTCTCTACGACCTCATTTTCCTCTTCGATAGGTTCTGAAAAGTCATCATTTGATTCCACATCAGCATCACCTTCTTGTTCATCTCTGGCCGAGTCCAACCAGTGCGATAGTTGACCAATTCGCCAAGAATGAATCCACATCATGGTCCCTGCAGTAATGAGGTGACCTATACCGATGGTTGCGGACATCCCGATGGCATCTGCAGCACCGCCTGAAAGTTTGGAACCCAGAACTGCAATCATTGCGATTGAACCGGAATATGCAATGCCAAATGACAACCCCCAGAAGACTGCATTTTGCTTGTTGAATAACCTGAATCCACGATTGTGTGTCCCTTTGGCCAAACTCCAAATGGCTGCTATGACCGTCAGTATCATCAGCAGAAATTCTTCAACGATCAGCAAAGCCCCCCACCCGTCATCTGTAAATCGGCGAAGGGCACTTAGGAGATGCCAGGTGACGAATATTTGCATGAATAAACCCCATGCAAATCCGAATGCAGCAGTATCCTTACGCTCAGAATCAACGACTCGGCGTTCGGCGGTGAACTTGAAGAGGATCGCCTGTATGCAAACCGCTGCAATTGCAAATAAAACGGGGCCCATTTTCTCGAGAAAACCCATGTCCTCAGCATTCTTTGCACCGGAAACAAGTGCCCAGTAAGTGAGGGCGGCAAAGATACCAATGGTCGACATATGGGCAGTTGTTGAGGTGAAGCGTCTCGATGTTTGATGAATTGAGGCAATCCGAACCGCCCTCCCCTCAACAAAAATTCGCAGACTGGTTGACAACGCCCTCCCTTGAGCCAATGACCATACGACAAAGAGACCACCCAACGCCATCGCCCAGTAATTGACTTGTTCACTACCTGAATCTGAATTGAGAAATCCTGCGATAAGAACAAAGGGGATTAGGCCAAGTAGAATTGGTGAAATCCATGATGTGATGATATTGATAAATAAGCGCATTATTTTTTCAACAAATTGCGTGTCCTTAGGGATGGGCTCAAAGTGACTGAAACGATGTATAATGTCCATTTCCTGCATCCAAGCCGTGAGGGCGTAACCGATTGACAATCCAATATATCCTGCGATTCCAATCGCAAACAGCGAATCGGAATCAGAAGCTGAAAGCAGATACAAACTCGTGCTTGCAATTCCTAGGAGGATGACGTGTGGAAGAGTAGAGGGGCTTACAAGATTCCGAATAACATCTGTGATGGTCGGGGCCACAACAGTATCATCACCGTCTTCCATACTACACTGCGAACGTACGAGGCCTGTTAAGTCCGACGACTGTCCGAACACCATGGCGAAGCGTTTGACGAAGGCTCTTCGTGAGAAACGACGATGGGTTGGTTTGAGTGTTAGCAATTGCAAAAATCGCAGCGAACTCAAATCAAAAATCGAAGAAATCGCACCTGTTACAGATTGGCGGTTGATGGATTTCGCAGATGGGAAGGCCATATTGCGAATTTTGTTGAAGGATCAACAAGAATGGCGAAATATCCTAAAAGACCCAAATCAAATGATCCATTCTGTTACAATGTCTGGAAAAATACGGTTGGTTAGGGAAAGGTTGGAATTGTAACCGAGACCCACACTCTATAGAATTTCGATTAACCTTCAGACACTTCTGCCTTCAGCCAAATTGATGTGCTAAGCCTGTTTCCCAATGTCATTGCAGGTGGTGGGGATGCCCCAAGTGTAGCGGTTTGGGACATGGCCGTTCTCGCTGGTGCAACGATCCTACTTTCGACAATTGTAATCGTATCCTGGACACAACCAGTGAGTTACAACTTGAATGGTAACGCGCAGGAAGTACTCACTGTGCACACCGGCATTTCTTCGGCAACACTCACGTTCGAAGCCACCTGTATTGATGACCCCTGTCAATCGTTGACTGTATGGGTGATTCCACACGATGGTAAGGAGAGTTGGGATGGAAGTTTGGTCGACGGTCAAGAGGTCCAATTG
>JAQXFF010000172.1 GCA_029250425.1 Candidatus Thalassarchaeaceae archaeon
GGCCGCGGCTTTTGGCAATTGACAGTCACATTCGATTCTACAGATTGTGGTGGTGGACTTTGGGTGCCTCACCAAGTCACCTTCACACTCAATGTAACAGTGCATCATCTAATTCTTCCTTCGACCAATCCGGATGATGGAATGGTCGAGGTCTCTACATCGACAACAATCACTGAGCATGATTACGGCGAAGCGGTCGGCGTTCTGCTTGGATTCCCCATTCTGATTGCGACACCGTTCCTTGCTTGGATTGGTGGGCGTGACCCTGAAACAATGCTGAGTTGATTACCACTCTGCGTGACTTCCATCTTCGTGAGTCCAAGCAGTCGGCGGATGTGGATTCCACATGTCCATGTGTTCTTCAATTCGCTCTTCCAGAACTTCAATGCCCAGCCCCGGTGCGGTTGGAACGTCAATATGACCAGCCCCAATGGTGAATGGTTGAGCAATCAGATCGAATGCCCAATTCTGACCCCCACCAGGTGTACCCCCACCCGAACCAGCGCCACCTAGCGATTGGAATTCCTGAATCAAATGTGCCGGGCTTGTTGCTGCCACCTGCATGGAGGCTGCAAATTGAATCGGCCCATAGGGGCAGTGTGGGGCCATCGAGACTTGTGCGGCCGCCGCCATGGCACCAATTTCCACAGTGGCTCGAATCCCGCCCACCATGCTCACATCGGGCTGAATGATGTCTACTACGGGCGAAGGCATCAGATGCTGAGCAAAGGCATGAGCGCTTCGCAACCTTTCACCAGTCGCAATCGCAATTGGTTGTGCTGTTCTCAATGCACGTAGGTCTGCGATATGCGATGCACTACCATCTGGCAAACAGGGCTCTTCGATGAAGAAGGGGTCCAACGGTGCCAACGCGTGTACTGCTCGGCGTGATGCTGCTGGTGTCAAGCGTCCATGCAAATCGATTGCCATATCCACATGGGGCCCAATCGCATCTCGGACCGCATGTACAATTTCGACCAGATCATTGAGGGCAGCCCTTGAAGCAACATTTGGTGTAGGGCCTGCTGGACTGACTTTGACAGCGGTCATCGATTGAGACCTTGCTTCCCTAGCAGAATCTGCAAATTCCTCAGGAGTCCTCCCCCAAAGATTGCGGTACACGCGTACGCGCTCGCGCACACGCCCGCCCAAGAGTTCGTGAATCGGTGCACCGAATTCCTTTCCTTTGAGATCCCAAAGAGCCATTTCCAGAGCTGAAAGTGCTGTATCCAATACGGGTCCATCTCTCCAGAACCTTGTCTTTCGTTGAGCCTCAATGGTTCGGGTGATATCGTGAATATTGCTTCCTTCCACCCGTTCACCGATTGCAGTCAATGCTTTTTCGACCTCATCGTGTAGATCGCCAATCGCTTCACCCCAGCCAATTTGACCGTCGTCGGTTTCAACTCTAAGCAAGAGCCAACGCGGTGGACACCGCACGCAAGTGGCAGAACGAATCGTGGTCACGCATTACTACGCCGGCGTTGGAGTTCCATGAATATGTCCCGTGCCGTTTGTTCTTCAGATTGGGACCAAGTGGAACTTTCATCATCGTGATTGTTCAAATCCGAACCACACAGATTTGAACCCATTCCAACACACCATGCGCCAGCATCAAGCCATTGCCACACGCTCTTTTCATCAACACCACCGACTGGCATCCAGGGCAAGGAAAGGGGTGTGATTTCATCTTGATTCCATTTTGTTGAAGGAAATAATTTGACGATGCGTGCATTAGCGGAAACTGCTGAATCCAATTCTTGTGAATTGGCTACACCCGGTACTGCGAGTATATCTGCATCATGACAGTGCTGAATCATGCCATCTGGGTGAGTGGGAGATAGTGCAAATTCTGCTCCTGCAGTAACACAATGTTCGACCTGTTCAAGATTGAGCAATGTACCCACTCCAATCATGACTGAAGAAGGCAATTGCTGACGTAACTTTTCAACAATTTCTAGAGCCTGTGGACTGTCTAGTGTGACTTCAATGGCTGAACAACCCATCGCGGCCAGTTCAATGCCTCTCTGGATCATTCGACTGGAATTTTGACCACGCAAGATGGCAATGACTCCCGCCTCTTTCAGGTGACTCAAGATTGCTTCGCACCTTGTACCATCCATGTACCCACCTCAGATTTTTAGGGTTCGATTTTCACTTGATGTAAATTCACGTTGTGCTTCAAATCCATCGAGTTCCTCTCGTGTGACCATTGAGACATCGCCTCTTGTGTTTTGGCAAAGAGCTGCTAATAAATCTCCGCGAAGTGCACCGATGAGTGGTGAAACAGGTCCGTGGCCATGCTCACTCAGTGCATCGATAAAGCCAGCCAACCATGCATCACCTCCACCTAGGTTTTCCACTGGCGAATGGATCACAGCATCCTCTTCTGTTGAATCCATACCAAAGGCATGGGCGACAACTGACCAGCGCTTCTGTCGACCATCAGTTTCAGGTCGCTTGAACGTACAACATAGATGTGGAATCAAGAATCGGCGACGAAGTTCAGCCAGAGCCTCAATATTCTCCTCGTAGCTACTCGGGCGCCCCAATTCCTCAATTTCAGCGATCTTTGCCAGACTGTCTGGTGAAAGAACCAGAACGTGGAACATACGCATTCGCGGGCGGATGATGCCCCACAACTCCTCAATTGTTCCAAGAGCAGGTCGGTGGTTTAGGTCAAGGGCAATCAAAGTCCCATCCAATTCCGCAAAGGTCAGAGCCCCTCCCCAAGCGGAACGCGGCTCTTCACCAAGTAGCGGTGTGATGCCACTCATCACCAACCAACGAGCACCCGTGAGAATTTCTCGCCAATCAAAGTCCTGTGGGTTGAGATTGGCAAAGGCCGAATTTGAACGATCATAATGAACGGATTTCACCTCCGGATCTACCACATATGTTCCGACTAGATACTCAAGGCGCCGGATGTCTAGATGCACTCCAGAATCGATTGCAGTCCCCTCAATCATTGTAGCATCTTTGGGTAGTGCACTAACCCATGATGCACTGGTACCCAACCGTGCCAATGCACAGGCTACATTGTATTCTGCACCACCAGGTGTGATGATATCTTCCAAGGTTCGCAGCATCGCTTCCCCGAAGCAGACCACTCTACCACGGGGTGCTTGCATGAGCACCCTACATGCCTCTAACTCTCAATTCTTTGCCCCACCATCTTCTGCGGTGGGATTAAGAAGTTCAGCACTGAGCCCGCATCATGCACGCAAGTGGTAAGATATTCATGGGCATCGGCCTTGTTCTAGTAGTGATTGGCGGCGGAATGTTCGCTTGGGGTCAAGCAACCGTCGAAGATGCAGGTGAATCCTTGGAAGACAATGACTGGACTCTTGAAGAAGTCACCAGTGGCACAATTGAAATTGTTGACG
>JAQXFF010000316.1 GCA_029250425.1 Candidatus Thalassarchaeaceae archaeon
TACAATCCAATCAATCCAACAATTGAGGCTATTACGATTGCAAAAACAATCCATATCGAAAAAGTCTCGCTCCCTGTATCAACTGGTGTTTCAGGTAGATTATTTCGATCTGAAGTATCTACCTCAGGTGCCAATACTGTATGATAGTAGATTTTTTCTTCAGTCCACTGACCTTCTTCGTAGAACTGCACCTCAAGACGATGGGCGCCAGGCTGTAGTGTACTATAATCGGTTGAAACTGTACATTCCCAATCTTGTGGATGTTCAACACTTACATCACTGGCGGCACAATTCGTTTCAAATTCTGTCCAAACCTGTCCATTCCATCGCGATCTAGCCGTCCATGGTGTTGCATCATCAGGGTCATGGATTGCCACGATAAATACGGTATCATTGCCTACAACCTCCAATGGACCCCATGTCAATTGCACAGGGTCGTTTACCTCAGAAACCTCAAACTCAATTGGACCAGTTACATTACCATCCCCACTTACCACCGTAATGTTCCAACCCGTGGATAAACCAGACCAATCAGATGCTGGAACAATCCGCAGTACATTTGTCAAAACTGTAGTTGTAAGATGGGGATGGCTGCCAGTGATTTCAAATTCAACGAGTTCACCATCTTCATCCCATCCTAACTCAGATAGGGGGATTTCGAAAGGTGTGTCTTCAACCAGTGATATACGTGTCAAATTAAGGCGCGGCAAGTCTGGTTTCGATTCGACATGAACGGAGAACGTTGCCGAAATTGGGGCACTCGTACCGTCACCAACCCACACGTCAACCACTGTTGAACCGTGCCAATTCAGTTGAGGCGTAATGGCAAGATTATTGGCCGTCCATAAAATATCCAAACCCTCTTCTGAACTTGCGTTAATTATCGTCGAATTCTCACCTTCTGGATCTTCAAAATGTGAAGTAATTACAACCGCCTGCTGAGAGTCATCCTCTTCAAGGTACAAAGGTGGAATCGGGCTGATTTGCACAACTGAATCGTCAACTGGGAGGACAAAAGCGCTCAAATTAAATTGTGTAGAAAAATTTGAATCGTAGCGATCAAATATGGTTAGATTTAGAAGTTCCATCCCTGCCCATTCAGCTTCGCCTGTATGTTCGCAAGTGATTGAAGAGACTTCAAGAAAACAGTGCATTTGATTGGTACTTGGAAGATGGGGTTGCATCTCAACAATCAGACTTGTCCCATCAGGGTCAACAGCGAAATCGGAATATGGCATGCTTGCCGAACCATGTTGAAGAATTTCGATGGCGGGGAGGGGAGATGCGATCACTGGTTCTTGATTTTCACGGAAGAAGTCGAGATCCAAATACGACGGCATCCCATACCAGTCGACATCCACTCTAAGTGAGCGATTCCCCGGAGGGACCCCTTCAGTAGATACCTCACAATCAGTCGCCGAAGCGCTCCCATTGTTCACTGAACCAGTGAATGCCCCCGTAGCATTAATTCCGTATGTTGAATAATCCATAGGGTCCCACCAATCACCGCCTTCCATGATTGTACAAGTTACAGAGGTTCCAATTGGAAGTGCACCATTTCGGTGTGTTAATTGAGTACTGACTGAAACGACTCGCCCAGAGAGCCCCTCCATCTCAGTGACATCTGATGAGTTGGCGACCATTGGCATGAATCGAGCCCCACTCAAATCCTCGTAGATATAGGAGTTAGAATCAGAAGGTGTTTGCCAATTGACCTCGCGATTGGTTGCATTCAACCATTGGGTATGGTCGCCCTTGAGCATGAGATCAAGATAAGGAACGATATGTTCGATTGCATGGGCTTGTTGATCTTCACGAGAGATGGTTGCTGATCCATCGTTGAACCCTTCCCAAAATCCCGATTCGTCTTGATATTGAATATGATTTCCACCGATGACCGACATATAATGCCAAGGAATTTCATGATTGGCCAGCCAGCGATCTATGTTTGTGTCCGCTTTTGCAATATTGTCCAATGTTCCGGTTAGATAGAGACCCATCCCCGGTTCTGGTGAGGCGCCCAAGTAGGCATTGGATAGGTCAGTATTGGCATCTTCTAGTCCAAGGCCAATCAATGCAGTGGGGACTGGTGTGTCGATGTATGGATTCCATTCACCGGTCATAATGAGTTGGCAATGCGCTGCTTGTTTAGCTCCCACACCATGTCCACCAATACCCCAATAATTGAGATCGAACGCATCCTGCATATTTGCAGGATCACCTCCAAAACTACCATTTTGATTGTTGTGGAACAACTTCCCCCACAGAGCCATTATGGCACCGCATTGGGAACCGGTTTGGTCTGAATTCCAATCAGGAGGAAGAACGACTGTGATATAGCCTGCTGTCGCGATTTCTTTGCCTAACCAGTCATACTGATCATTCGACTCCCCCTCATCACCAATCCAAATCAGAAGAGGGTATGGCCCTGATGTGTTTGCTATTGGTTGACCCAGTCCCGACTCATTGGCAGGATAGTAAATCTGCGACCAATGTGTGTCGTTCTCATGATCTAAAAAAAGGATATTTTGCCATCCCACGGGAAACGAACCGGTTTCATGTGAATCACTGAATCCTTCAGATGCTGAAGATAATGCTGAAAATGGCGCAAAAAGCAAGAGCGCGGAAAGGACAAGCGCCACTCGAAAGGTTGCCATCAAAAAGTGAGATGGAGTGGTGGCACTTGAAAGCGACGCAGTATTGTTCAATCCGCCCTCAGGGCGGATTCCATCGCTAATAGACGAGTCATTGTAAGGCCCAAACCAGGAAGTAAATGGGCCGCTTCTGGACAGAAAATTCGCGCCCATGCTTCCAAATGCTGAGCGGCAAGTAGCCAACGCCCATCTAGTTGATAGCCCACTTCATTTTGCTCAACGACCCACGCCACTTCTTGTGAATTATACACTGGGTTCAGATGTAGATCTGCAACCGCAAATCGATGGGATTCAGAAACCCCTGTTTTGGAATCGAAATCAACGAATAGTCGAGGACCCACGTAGTCAACTACATCTTCAGCTGAAATTAAATTCTGTACCCAAGGACCTCGCTTATCCAACGACCGGCGGCCATTCATCGACCAAATAATTCCGCCTGCATTTGACCACGCTGCCGCACAAGAACGAGCGGAACCTCCGCCTCCCACCATACACAATAGAGGGGTTTCGACACCTGTTGATTCAAAGTTGAAACCAAAATGACGAGCGATGGCAACAAGTCCATGGCCATCAGTTCCTGCACAATACCAATTGTTACCATCCCATCTAAGTTGATTCACAGACCCATTCTCAAGACCATCATCAAGAGAATGAACGCCCGAACGAGGCGATAGCAAATGTTTCAGTGGGCTTGTTAGAGATATCCAAGATTCGTTATCCCCTCGACGCACTTTGATGCGTTCTTCAGATTGGTGAAACAGTGTTTCTCCATGGGGGACATTGACTGAATCAGCAGTTTTGACTTTGGACATGATTTCAGAGGCGATTCGGTGGAGGCGGGAATGAGATTCAGAAGTAGCGGGATCACCATACAATCGATTGTGTATTCCAATTTGATTACGACTCTTGTTCACCCATGCCCATGCCATTGGCGTGGTCACTTCATCAGATTCGAGAAGTTTGATTTCTTCTAATTGGACCTTGAGGCCTGCTTGCTTCAAATGGGTCGCAGTAAGGACTGCCAGGACTGGAGAAAGTGAATGCTGAATGGGCATTCCAGCGACCGCATAACGAATTTGCATACAACTCAATGGGGCCGTACCCCCCATCCTTCACAAACCAACCGGATGCGCACCTACGGTGCGCTAAATCCATGAATGCTTGAATACCGGGAGCGTTGCAGCCTGTTCATGGCCACCGATCTAGAGATCGCTCGCGCAGCGTCTCCCGCTCCGATTGAAGAAATCGCATGGAAACTGGGTATAGGCGTCGAAGAACTAATTCAGATGGGGAAAGGGATGGCCAAAATAACATGGGATGGCCTCAAATCAAGATTCGATTTACCCCGGGGTTCACTTATTCTGATCACCAGTGTCAACCCTACACCATTTGGTGAGGGGAAGACGGTGACAACAATTGGTTTGACTCAAGCGCTCAATCAAATTGGTCAAAGTGCCACATGTACGATTCGTGAACCTAGCATGGGCCCTGTATTTGGAATCAAAGGTGGTGCTGCCGGTGGCGGTCATAGCCAAGTACTTCCGATGGAGGCAATAAACCTCCATTTCACAGGTGACTTACACGCTGTAACAAGTGCACACAACCTTTGTTCGGCGATGTTGGATAACCACATCTACTTTGGAAACGAATGCGACATTGACACGAATAGGATTCTTTGGCCAAGAGTCATCGACATGAATGACCGGTCACTTCGAAACGTCGCCATCGGCTTGGGAGGTTCGAAAAATGGAGTTGCACGAGAAGAACGATTCGACATCACTGCTGCCTCAGAAGTCATGGCAATTCTCGCACTTGCATCGGATTATTCAGACCTAAGACACAGACTTGGTGAAATTGTCGTCGCCGAAAGTCGAACAGGTTTCCCTGTCAAGGCAGATGACATTCGAGCCGCGGGACCCATGGCATTGCTACTCCGTGAAGCGTTCTTGCCAAATTTAGTACAAACCATTGAGCGAAATCCCGCTTTTATCCACGCGGGACCCTTTGCAAATATCGCACATGGAAATTCCAGTGTGATTGCTGATCGGATTGCTCTAGGCGTTTCTGACTTTGTGGTTACTGAAGCCGGATTTGGCGCCGACATGGGCGCTGAGAAAATGATGCATATCAAAGCCGCTGCAAGTGGTGTTGCACCGGATTGCGTTGTCGTCAATGTAACTGTACGAAGCATGAAAATGCATGGTGGCGGATTCTCCACGGGGGGAGGGAAACGACCTCGCCCTGAAGAAATTGCCAAGGAAAATGTCGAGGCAGTACGTGCAGGTGCAAACTCAAACATGGCTAGGCACATCAGAAACATGTCGCGATTTGGCGTCCCCGTCGTTGCCAGTGTCAACGTTTTTCCAACAGACACCGATGCTGAAATTGAAGCGCTCTTGGATGAGGCTTTGCAAGCAGGTGCATCAAGTGCTGTTGTCAGTAGAGTTCATTCAGAAGGTGGCGAAGGCGGGGCTGATTTGGCTCGTGCCGTCGTTTCAGCATGTCAATCGCATATCGCTGAAGGGCGACCATTTGAACCACTATTCGCCCCAAATTCACCACTAGAAGAAAAAATCTTG
>JAQXFF010000230.1 GCA_029250425.1 Candidatus Thalassarchaeaceae archaeon
AATCAGGTTTTGGATTCGTAATGATAATCTTGTAGGGGACATTGAAATCTCCTTGGAATACGAATCATCTGCTGACGCAATACTGAATGGGGAAGAAAGCGTCACTGTAAGCAGTGGTACAAATGATACATTCACACTTAAGTTGTCTGAGATTGATGTATGGAACACTGTCGCAGGAACCGTGTTTGACTTCGAAATCGATGGAGAATTAACATCATGGGGAATGGCACCACTCATTTTGCCAGTCTCAAGTCAGAGTGTAGATGGCGAAGTCGTCGTCCCAATGCTACATCGTTGGGATGTGGAGTTTGAAGAAATTGGACATCCAGTGAATGCGGGAACAGAGTTCAATCTGCAAGTTGACTTGAAAAATGTCGGAAACACCGCCGATTCATTCAGTAGTGCTTCGATTGAAGATAACTGCCCAGTTTTAACTGTGGATGATGAACCATTGCAAGCGATGAAGGGGGTCGTCACTCAACCAGGTATTGCGAATTCTATCACGCTGGTGTTTGATGCATCCTCCACTCACCCTACACGAAAATGCGAAATTGAGGTTGAGATCAAATCGACCGGCGTCATGAACGGAGGGATCGGTGACAACTCAAACAAGGATGAAACCGATGTTGAAGTTGAGGCACGACCAGTTGGGTCACAACAAGATCAGAACGATGCGAGTGTAGGTGATGGCGATGGTCCTGAAAATCAGGAGCAAGTTACCTCAGACAACTTCCTGATGTTCCCAAGTCTGGTCACACCCATGGCCATTCTTTGGGCCGCGCTCGCGCGTGCGCGCGAGGAATAACCGATTTTGTTACAATTTCCCACACTTTGGGGTGTGTCGTTTCGGTAATGATACGCAAAGGGTCAACTTGAAACTCCTTGATAATTGCATATTTACTCATACTCGACGTGCAGCAACCTATATTTGCAGAATGAGATTGCCAAAGGCGTTGGTGGGAAGGAGCCTTGGCTCCATTCATTTCAAGAGGGAGGAAGACAGGTGGCAGAAGAGGAAGGTGAACGAAGCCGATTTGGCTTGTACATCGCTTCGTCCCTTGTCCTGATTCTCTTGATGACTTTGGCTCTACCAATGGTATTCTCAGCCAACAAGGAAACTGCCTATTCCGCCTATGTCTTTGAATCTGCTGAAGATGAGAACATGCGTCTTGCTCAACTCAACTTGATGGCTGAATCATTGGGCGAAACTGGTGAGGGTTACAGCATTGCAAATACGATGTCTACACCCATGCTGGTCAATGATTGGCAAAACCCACATCGAACTCTACTCGCGGTGATTGCACCTGAGAAGCCAATTGATGAAACCGAGGCTAGCAAGATTTACGAATTTGTAACAGAACGTGGTGGCAAGGTCATCATCGCAGCTGACAATAACAATGCCAACAGAGTCGCTGCGAAGTTTGGAGTGACCTATTTCGACGACCCCATGTATGATATTGACCACTACTGGAATGAATTCGATGTTGAAGGTGATGCGAATCCGCCGAACGCAAAGAACGTCTGGAGTCTGGCCTCCATTGAACAATCCCTCACCGATCCAGATGGTGATGGTGTGGGAGTTATGTCAGAATTTGGCCAGGACAGAGGTTGTGAAGCATCCCAACTTACTCAGCACTTGTACACCGAATGCCGAATGCCAGTAATGTTCCGTCAACCCACGGGACTCAAGGTTGAAGATAACTGTGCCAATTCAGAGCATGCTTGTGAAGTCAAAGTACTCGCACAAGCAAGTGTCTCAGCCTTCATTGACGTTGCAGGAGATGGAGACAGTGGAAATACTCTGAATCCTGCCCCTGGCGATTTGGCACTCGTCGTACGTATCGATTACCCTGGAATTGAAGCACAGGATTACAAGAAGGACAATGCAGGTTCTTTGTCAGATATTGATGTCACTGGTTCAATCCTCTTTGTCTCGGATCAGACCGCCTTTAGCAATCGCCTCTGGGACTTTGATGAAGCAGAGGACACCGGTATGCGTAACGAATGTGATGTCGCGGACTCTGCCTGCTGGCAAGGTCGCCTCACTGGCAATACATTGTGGGATGGTAACGAACATTACTTCAGTGCAGTAATTTTCTCAATGATGGAGTTTGACAACCAAGAATTGTCAGCCACTGTCAAGTATGAAAGTGGGAACTTCCACGTTGTCTTTGATGAAAGTCGACACGTGACGGGTGTTCTAAGCGCCCCCTTTACTGATGCAATGGCCACAATCGTGTTATTGACCAGTGATTCATTCCTCAAATGGCTCATCATTCTCAATATTCTACTCTTACTTCTAGTCGCAATCATGGTGGTACCCGAGAAACCCAATTGGCGCCATGTATTCGACTTGACTCGATTCAGAGAACGTCCTGAAAAGCTCGACCCGGTATCATATCGACAACGAGTGCGAGAAGCACTGATGGCCAAAGTTAGAATTTTCTATGATTTAACACGAGATGAAATGGCCCTCAAAATGCCAGGTGAAGTTCAAACGATGATCGGTAATCCGCGCCTTGTTGAACTCGCTTACAGCGAAAATAGAACATATTCCCCCGAGGAGTTACGAGAGTTGCTCCAAGCAATCCGCCGATGGGGGAAACAAAGTTGACGAAAGTCATTGAAAAAAAGGAGAGTGAATGAAATGCAAGCACCACCGCCACCAGGCGGCGCACCCGTAGCCCCGGCCGCACCAGCGGCCCC
>JAQXFF010000322.1 GCA_029250425.1 Candidatus Thalassarchaeaceae archaeon
GTTCTGCTTCGGCATCATCAATTTCACTCTCTAAAACCATCTCTACTAGCCCACTATCGTTATGATGGGTCGTGTTCCACTCATCCATCCCTGCTAACAAATCTGCAGGCTGGTTAATCGCTAAGCATGGGCCTTCAGCGATGATGTTCAATTCAGTATCTGTGATGATAGTTGCAATCTCAATAATACGGTTTTCATCTGGATCTAATCCAGTGAATTCGCAGTCAATCCACACCAAGTTGTCGCCTGTCATTCGCTTGGCGGCGTAGTTAGTTATTGAAGAGGCTTCGCCTGACTAGTTGGGGTCATGTTGTTAGGTGAGAGGTTTCAGGATAAGGCATGCAGGAACGGGAGGTCGGGTTTCTCGAACTTCTTCAACACAATCCAGTCTATCGTCGACTGTGGATTGGGCTTTCGATATCAATGCTCGGGGAGTGGTTCAACACCGTCGCACTGTTCGTTCTCATCTACACCTTAACAGGGTCGGAAATGGGCATTGGTCTGCTGTTCGTCATCCGGATGTTCTCTCTGGCGATTCCACAGATTTTCACCGGGATGTTGGCTGACCGTTTCAGTCGCAAACGATTGATGATTTGGGCCAATCTGTTGTCGGCCGGAGCTGTCCTGCTGCTGTTGCTAGTTGATGATGCAAGTGAGGTTTGGTTGGTTTATGTCATTTCCAGTGTGTTGATGGTGCTACATGCAGTCTTCATTCCCGCTGAGAACGCATCGATTCCGAACATTACAGAAGAAAACGAGCTGTTGACCGCCAATGCGCTGAACAGCGGAACATGGAGCGCTGCTCTCTGTCTAGGTGCGAGCGTTGGTGGTTTTGTCGTGGCGGCCTATGGGGTTGAAATCGCCTTCGTCGTCAATGCAATCTCATTCTTGCTGGCCGCATTCATGTACAGCACAATCGACATTCCACAGGAGCCCTACGTTCCAAAACCGGGTGGGATTTGGGCCAATACGGCAGGCACCATCGCCGATGGATTTCGAATCATCTTCTCAACGCCTCCAGTTCGAAGAATCATCACCGCCAAGGCGCTGTGGAGCGTGTTCGGAGGTGGGCTGGTCTACATGCTCGTCCTTGTTGGAGACGATATGGGAATTGGCAGTTTCGCCGCTGGAATTGGGGTTCTTTTTGCTGCCAGAGGACTCGGTACAGGATTGGGTCCAATCCTTGCTCGCTACGCATTCACTGATCGCAGTCGCTGGCCATTCTGGCTGGGTTGGCTGGTCAGCGCTTGTGGGCTGGCCTATGTGACCATTGGATGGCTCGAATGGTCGCCGTGGATTGCCGCGCTCGTCACCTTTGGACATGCGGCTAGTGGTGCCAACTGGGTGTTGTCAACGGTTCTCTTACAGGAGCGAAGTGAGGATGCCTGGCGCGGCCGCGTGTTCAGCACAGATTTCCTGCTGATGACACTCCTAAACGGATTCTCCACACTGGCTGCGAGCCTCCTGTTGGAATACACAGACATGACACTGCGCGAAGGAATCCAAATTTTCGCCATCCTACAAGTGCTCTCTGGCATCGTCTGGATTGCTATCGTGATGCCCGGTGAGAAAAAATTTCTCGCTATGAAAAATGAAGAAAAGACAGCGCAAAATTGAGTTGAACGATATGCATCCTACAAGACTAGCAACTGATGTTTTTTCAGAGTGGGCTGAACAAGGCCGTGATATTGGCATGGAAAAGGGACATTCAGCCTCAGTTTCAGAGATGCTAGAGGCGGCTATTCCGAATCTACCACAGCCATTCTCAGCTATTGATATCGGCTGTGGCAACGGATGGGTTGTGCGTTAATTTACAACCCTTGGAGCCAACAAAACCGAAGGTGTTGACGGAGCAGAACAAATGATATTGAGAGCCAAAGAAATTGACCCTCAGGGAAGGTATCATCTTGCGCAGTTGCCCGAATGGACACCTGAAACTAAGTTTAACCTAGTTCACACAATGGAATTCCTTTACTACCTGAAAAACCCCCAAGAAATACTAACCAAAATCCATGATGAGTGGCTTGAGGATGGCGGGTGGCTGATTGCTGGAGTTGATCATTATCTAGAACACAAGGCAAGCCTAGATTGGCCTGACAAACTCGATGTCCACATGACAACAATGAGTATTGATGAGTGGAAAAATGCTCTACAAAATGCAGGATTTCAGAATATAAGAATCTGGCAAGCCGCAGCCTCTGAAAATTTCCCAGGCACCCTCGCAATGCTTGGCCAGCGTGCGTTGGATTCATGAAGCGCCCGCGATGCGGCCCGCGCATGAAAGACCTAGTTGACCAAATTGACGCTCGTGGAAAGGCAATGAGCCCAAGCCTTCCAGAAGGTTGTAAGAATTACCTCATTGACATTGATGGAACCGTTTGTGAAGATATACCCAACGAAGAAGCATGGAGAATGGCTGACGCAGAGGTATTTGATGGAGTTGTTGAAGTCATCAATGGGTGGTTCGATGAGGGGCACATAATCACTTTCTTCACTAGCCGAACTGATGAGCATGCCGAGGCAAGTGAGGCATGGTTAGACAAAAACGGATTCAAGTATCACGGAGTTCTGTACAACAAACCGCGTGGTGGAAACTACCACTGGGTTGACAATCACACCGTAAGAGCTACAAGATTCACCTCAAAGTTCACCGAGTTTGTCAAGAGATGGGCTGAAGTTGAAGTCTTTGACGATGATGAAATCTGATTTACCAAACGTTGTAAAGTCCAACAAGGATTACAATCTGGGCATTAGATAGACAATTAATAGTAACCACAATATTGGGAAAATGCTCCAAAAGATGGTTATTGCGATTTCTGAAATCCCACGCTCCGTGATTTGTTTAAAATGAGATTCTAATGTGTCATCAAATTTTCTTACTGCAGCATCAATTCCTTCCCTAACTAAAACAAGTGGAGCCGCCAAAATTGTATCGATCGCATCTAGAACATTTACTAGCACTTTTGCACCTGGTATATTTGATCCTTGGTCACTTTCTAATGTATCCTTAGCCGACTTTCTAATTGTTCTTTTTACTAGATTTTTCCCGACTTTAGCCAATCCTCTTTTCCACCCAACTAATATGGTAAGTCCAGCACTAATGCTAATTTGAAATGTCTCCAATTTAGTTTCAAAATTAATGATTTTTTCAAGTAAATCGTTGAGGAAGAGGTTTGCACTTATTGAACGACGTATATCCACT
>JAQXFF010000262.1 GCA_029250425.1 Candidatus Thalassarchaeaceae archaeon
TCGATAGTTGCTTTGTCTGGCATCATCATTGGCCTTCTTGCAGTATTAGTTCTCGGTGTACTTCTCATGCGAAGATCTGGTGGAACCGCGGTAACTACACCTTCTTCAACACCGTCAGGAATCCACGCACCTTGCACTACATGTGGGGGACCTGCACATGAAGCAGTAAACAATGGCAATCGGTGGACTTGGTGTCCAACTTGTCGACAATGGCTAACCTATCTAGGCAAGGAATAGTCAGGCTGTTCCACCACGGGAATATTCGTGATAATCGATCGCTGGTTGTAGTGTGTCAATTGCAGCTTGGAGTTTGGCGTTTGCAGCTTGCTCCCCTGCTTCTATTGAAGCAATTTGACGTTCTAATTCACGCTTGGCTGCTTCTAGAGCAACACATGCTTTTGCGGGTAGCGATAATTCAGGTTTCACCCATCTCGCTATATCAGTCAGTAATCTCTCTAGTGGTTGTGCATCAGCGTTCTCAGGTTGTAATTGAAATGATTCTCCGACTCGACCTACGGGTCCAACTGAAATTAGAATCTTGGCCAAAGATAGACCTACTTTCCCAGCCCCGCTGAGTGTTGATTTGATGCTTTCATGTGCCTCAAGAGGGCGCCAATAGGCTTCAATCAGTTGTGGCCGGACCTTCCGTGCTCGCTTCCAATGGGATAGTGCTGGACGAAGTCCTCCCTCGTGCGCGCGTACGCGCCCGCGTTGTACCTCATCTACTGCTTCCGCATTGCGAGCTTTTTGCGCTTCGTCACGCAAACCATTGGAGCGTAGAAGTTTGGCATATCGCTTCCGTGCTTTCACAAGCATCGATGCGGCCGCTTTACTTTCTTTCCACTTTGTTCGCATTTCTTGGATGTTAGCAAGATCACGAAGTGCTGTGACAAGATGACCATGTTCAGCGAGAGTTTTCCCTTTTTTAGATAGTAAGAGATCGCTCAATTCAGAGGCCATAACCTCACTAATTTCCAATCGACCATCTTGGACATAGCGCCTATATTGGTCGATGACCGTTGCAGGGTCACCCATTCCGAACAGTAGACCACCAGGCCTTACTTCCTACGTTTGACAGTCTTACGTTTGACAGTCTTGCGTTTGACAGTTTTCTTCTTTGGTCCAGAATCATCGTCCCAATCATCGTCTTCATCATCGAATTCATCATCCTCTTCTTCGTCATCCTCTTCGACTTCTTCAACTTCTTTGCTCTGACTCTTTTTGTCTCGACGCTTACGGTCACGACCTTCAGCCTTGGCAAATGGATCATCTTCATCTAATCGTTCAGTGGCACCATCTGAAAGTGATGCCATGTCATTTCGAACATCATCTGGGTCTCCAGCATCAGAAGAATCACCACCACCCATGAATTCTCGCATCCAATCTTCTTCCTCGTCATCGTCTTGACCTTTCTTCTTCTTGCCATCACCCGAAGCCATTAGCACACTCATCATTGTGAGAATTACCAGTACAACATTGATTCCACCTAGGGCATAGACCATCAGGTAGACACCTTCGTAGTACGATTCTTCAGCAGTTTCAACATCCACTGGTGGTTCAAACACACTCTGGCCGATACATGCTGAATCGTAATCAACAATGGTCCGAACACAATTGTCAACTGTGAATTGAGT
This sequence comes from Candidatus Thalassarchaeaceae archaeon, assembly GCA_029250425.1. Taxonomy (GTDB): domain Archaea; phylum Thermoplasmatota; class Poseidoniia; order Poseidoniales; family Thalassarchaeaceae; genus MGIIb-P. Next base: position 1,635 of record JAQXFF010000262.1, read on the forward strand.
ATTCCATTCTTGTAGATTGCCAGATGTATCTGTGACTCGAATATACACACGTTGAGTGAACCCTAAGTCATGGAAGGTCGAAGCAGGTTCCCACAATTCAAAGACCAAGGTGTTTGAATCTGTGGAGTAGGTTGTCAAATCAGTGACCGCAGTCCATTCGGTTTCACGCATTAGATTGTTCTCATAGTATCGGAATTTAATTTCAACATTAGCGATTCCAACATCGTCGCTTACAGCTCCGTACACGTGGATTTGTTCACCGTAAAGGTAGAGACTATCCGGGCTTGGCGCATAAACTTCAATGGTTGGCAATAATGAATCAATTGCCCAGCCCATGATATCAATCGTAACCATATTTTGAGAGACATCTGAAATTATGATGACAGCGTGAATATCTGCTGTGTTCATATCGCTAGTAATTTCGAAATTGAATCGATATGCATTTGCAACACTTCCTTGAAGTGGCTGCGCTCGAACCGTTGAACCTCGTTCTGTGAAGAATTCGCCAGCGAGAACAGTTCCGAATTCATCCACTTCAAAGTCAGAGGTTGTTAGATCTAGAATTGGGTATTCGCTCAATGGTTCATTTGAGTAGATTCTCAATTGATAATCTCCGGCGCGCAAAGCATTGACAACTTCCCCATCTTCGGTTCTAACCACTTCGATCGTCAATTCAGGAGGGGTGGTATCTTCTACAACTTCACGTGCATTCATTGACATTGAAAATTGAGTATTTGCATTACCATATTGGTCAGTCATTGTAACAGCATACCAGGTTTGCTTGTCGAGATTATCAACAAGTGGAATGGCCCTTGTGAAATCGGGTACATTGTTGTAAAGGGCTTCGATTGGGTCAAGAATTGGAACCCATCGCTCATCCAATGTCACATCACCACTCATCATGGTCACGTTCCCATCGAATGGATCAGTCTCACATCTCCAAATTTGGTATGTTTCTCCAGATTCAGACATCGAGTTGACCCATCGTAGAAGTGTAATCTTCTCGCCAGCTTGGTCGGTCATGTAAGCATCCTGAAGGAAGGCCAAGTCAGGCTGTCGAGTATCTTCGTCGATTGGTCCCCAACAATTATCCATGAAGCGCAGGTCTTCGTATGGTTGTGATGAGAGACTGTAACGCGCGAGACTGGACACACAGTAGTAACTGGGTTCATCGAGATCATTGCCAATATCAATTGTTACAGTTTCCACAGAATCAGCTACAGTGGCAACAAGTTCGGCCACTAGTTCTAGATTTGAAAGCGAAGTCAATCGAACACTGGATCTCCAAACGTGGTATTGTTCACCTTCAACACCCAACTGGTCAG
>JAQXFF010000327.1 GCA_029250425.1 Candidatus Thalassarchaeaceae archaeon
GATGAATTAACCTTTTCAACAACCATTGCGACCCGTGGAGGTGTTGTTATTTGTCGAGTCGAAGTAACCGATGATTTTGGTATTGAAGGAGCGACCCTCTCATGGCGTTACAACAGTTCTAATGACTCTGGCTACACACCAATTGCAGCAACCTCGCAGGGGGATGGTTCGATTTGGACCGCTGCAATTTCCCTGCCTATTGATGCCCCCTTCGACAATGTCGATTTACACTGGAAGGTGAGTGATCTTCAGAACTTGGATACGGATGCATATTGGGATGCTGCATTCAATATCACAGATGCAAGTGCAACTTGGTATGGAGTCCATGTTGAGGGTGCAGACCTTGCACCATGGTTGGGCATTGACCCCCCAGTTCATGGCAACTCTGGTTGGGTGCGTGGCCGGGAGCACGCCATGACGGCATGTGTAATTGACATAGACCACAATAATATCACTGAGATCCCCGCGATTCTTGTCGATGGCATTCTACTGGGAACTCCAATCCAATCCAGTTCAAGTGGTAGTCAAACATGTTATCAGAGTTCTTGGAACCCAAATGCTGGTGGTTCGCTGGAATCAGTTTCAATCACCCTCCAAGTGGATGGAATTGAATGGTCAAATCGTAGCCTTTCACCGATTGATTTGGCACCGACCGCAGAATTAACGATCGATGATGACCGCTCCTATCTTGATGGGGCGCAAGATCATGTGCAGGTACAAATCATTGACGAAGATGATCCGGATTCTAATTATCCAATTGAGACAAACATCAATTGGCCCGGAAGTGGCTCTCAAGTGTTGAACGGTAATCTCGCCACAGCCCCAGCCGGCCTTGAATCAGGAGATGCAACCATCACGACAAAGATCACTAGCGGTACATGGGCTGAAATGGAGTGGTCTTGGACGCGCCCTGTATTCTTGACACCACCTCAAATTTCGACCCCTACGTTGTGTGTGAATGACACATTGGTGAATACAATAAATCGTGGTGCGGAAGGCACGGATATTTGGGTTGGAATTACAGAGGGGCGCCCCATACAGTACGCAGGTATCCAATTGGGTCCTGACGGCCCCCCATCTAGTGCATTTAGTTCAATTTTCTTTGAACAGGGAGTAGCACCTGCATCTTGTACGCCAGGAACTGGACAACATACCCAATATTATCGAATGGAACTCAACCCCGATTATCTATTGTCTTGGCCATTGGGATCTGTAGAGTTGGTCGTGAATCTCAGAGATATCGATGAAATCACAGGCATTTCTGAATCATTGATTTTCGAGCTACAAGGTTCTACTCCCGAACTGGACTTCTCAGATATACCAACAGAATTCATTGCAGGTAATATGTCAATGCTAATGGTCAAAATTTCAGATCAAGATGGTATCGAAAACATGGAATGTTCTATTCTGCTAAAAGATGAAGATGAGATCACATTGTTTTCTCAAATCTATCATCCTGAAAATGAAGGGTTATGGGTGCAAGAATGGAGCCCACCCGGGCAAGATGAAGGGAATTACACTCTCCATTTTGCTTGCCTTGATGAAACTTCACTTTCGGTTTCCGATTCAGTTTTCCTACGCGCGCGCGAGGCAATTCCCTCACCAATGAAGGAAGATAACACAACCAATCTAGGGGAGGAGGACGTGTCCTCGACAATGATATTGGCAGTAATTTCAACAGTTCTTATTCTGATCATCACTGCTACTGTACTTCTAATTGGGCGTCGAGAAGAGATTGACGTTGAGGATGATGATGTATTTTCAGATGAAATTTGGGCGAAGAGTGATGAAAATACTTCAGACGAAATTCTGGCTGAGATGGCAGGAATACAAGAGACCACATCACAAGAATGGAGTGATGCAGATTTGCTTGAAGCAGGTTGGACAGAAGAACAAATTAACATTTATCGGTTACAGAATTCGCAACAAATTAAAGAGTTTTCTCGTGAAGAAGAATGAGCCATTATTTATTGATTAATGATTATTAGGATGTCAAATTTCATCTCATATCCTGGACAAATCTACAAACAATCAATGCCCATCATCCAATTTGATCACGAGCCTAGATCACATCGATTCTTCGATTCTGGCACATAGCGCGTGATTTGTGGGGTCTCAAAAAATTTCGTCCCAACCTCAGTGATTTTCCACGAATTTCTTGAAGAGGTTCTCAAGGCCCAATTGCAGGATGAATATGTGAATGTCAGCTTGAAACGTTGCACTGCTAGACACCATGTCAACGACAGAGATTATTCTGATTTACAGTACCCGAAATTCTGTTTTCATGGTGTGATAGCCTACTTATTGGACATTCTCGAAAAATCAGAAACGCACCCATTTGGGGCGCAGTATAGCGTTTAGGCGGGGTAATCCTTAAGGAGGTTCTAGAATGCGTGCTAATCGAGGTGAAACTCATGGGAGAAAAGAAATATTTCGTTCTGATGAAGAACGGAGCAGACACAAGCCAGGTCTTCGCAAGCCGCCAGCCTCGTGGCGCGGCTTTGAAGGCAGCCACTCGTGGCGCGACAGACATCCACCTAAGAGAACGTGGCACCAAGCGTGTTCACGTCTTCAAGGGCTGGACCGAAATGGTGACCCCGCCGGCGTCCGCGCCGTCGTGGCTGAAGGCGAAAGGCCAGATCAAGAAGGCCAACGTCAAGAAGCAGCGAGTCGACCATCTCTGATTAGAAACAAAAGGTTCTGATTCGGAAAACACAAGATGACACACAAGTCCGTCAGAGGCGCTTCGGTGCCTCTGGCGGGCTTTTTTAATTTCAATTATTATTCAATTAGTGTGCCTTATTTTCGGAGGC
>JAQXFF010000276.1 GCA_029250425.1 Candidatus Thalassarchaeaceae archaeon
TGATATCATCCGTCTCTTCAACTTCTTCAACAACAATTTCAGCAGGTTCTTTCTCAGGTGTTTCGCCCATTTTGACATCGACTCCCATCTTTGAAAAAATATCGCTGAGGTCAGGCATACCTCCCTTTCCAAGCAGGTCACCAAGGTTGCCAAGATCCCCTTGGAGATTGACTTTGACGTCACCTGAACTAATCTTTTCAGGGTCGATGCCCATGCTCTCAAATTGAGATTGAATTTGGTCCATCATACGAGTCAAATCATCTTCAGTAACCTCGAGTCCCATTTGACGAAACATGTCCACCATTTGCTTCAGAATTTGGTCTTCCCATTCGTCTCGCTTCATCGCCATCACCTCACTACTTAACTCGCGGTTGTATAGTGGCAATGTCTAGTCCTATATGAAGCATTGGAAGGCGTCGGATTCAAGACAGGGACACTGGTGGGGCAGTCGATGGTGCAACGGGATCAAGACAAGGTCTTGGCAGATACAGAGCGTGTAGTCGGGCGACAGGCCTTGCGAAACAACGTTACTGCAGCGGTAGCACTTGCAAATGCAGTTCGCAGTACTCTGGGGCCAAAAGGTCTCGATAAGTTGTTGGTCGGAGATGACGGATCGTCTCTTGTGACCAATGATGGCGTGACAGTATTAGAATCTGCAAAGGTGGAACACCCCACTGCAAAAATGTTGATTTCGACATCTCGGGCACAAGATGATGAAGTTCGAGATGGAACCACTACAACGGTGGTATTGACTGCAGAACTTCTCGTCAATGCGCTGGAACTTGTCGACAGGGGGGTTCATCCAACAATAATCGCCAGTGGGTATCGAATGTGTGGCCCAGTGATTGAACAAACCCTCAATGAAATTGCAATTCCTACAAATGACAGTGCATCATTATCTTCGGTCAGAACTAGTTTGGCAGGGAAGGGGGACATGGGTTTGCAAACCATTCTTTCTGAACTTGCACATTCTGCCGCATCGGCAACTGGTTCTGGCGAAACTGATCATGTACGCATTCTTACTGAACGCAGTGGTTCAATCAAAGATAGTGAATTGATTCCTGGAATCGTTTTGATCAAAGCTCGTGTTCATCGCGAGATGGAAATGAAACCTGATGCTGGAAGGATCTTGATTTTAGATGGTGGCATGGAGAAAAGGAAACTCGAAATTGAAGCCAGTTTGAAGATTACTAGCCTTGGCGCCATTGATTCATTCCATGCACGCGAAAGTGCAGATTTACAAGCTCGTGTTGATGCGCTGAAGGCCGCAAATATCGATTGTTTAGTCGCACGCGATGGTATTGAAGAAGAAGCTCATGCAATGCTTGCTGCAGCCGGCATTCTTGCATATCGCCGTGTTGAACGTCCAGAGATTGAACATCTTTGTCGGGCAACAGGAGCGCGACCAATTTTTGACATTGAAGATATTCAAGACGAAGACGTTGGCCATTTCAATTCCATTCGCGAAGAGAAATGGCAAGGTGTAGAACATACGATATTCGAAGGTTCACAAACCCAAGGGGTGAGTG
>JAQXFF010000002.1 GCA_029250425.1 Candidatus Thalassarchaeaceae archaeon
AATACCCGGTCCCATTCCGAACCCGGCAGTCAAGCCCTTCTGCGTCGTGCCCTGTACTGTGGTGCGAGAGCCCACGGAAAAGGTCGTCGTTGTGTCGCTTTTTCCGCTTCCATCAGTCGCTTCGGCGGCTGGTGGAAGCACCTTCCCCACATCTTTTATTTCACAAATGGCCGACAGGCTCGTCGATCAATCATACTAAAATCCCTTCACTTATTTTTCTAGATTATCAATATGCTAGTGATTTCTCACTATATGATAGCGGTATGGCTAAGACGGGTAGGCCGTCCGCCCGAATTAGGTGAAAGCATGACTGTTCGTAGTGGTGACATTCTAGGGCATTCCCAGGCTGGGGTTTACGCCTCAGTAATTGGTAATGTTTTGTTCCTACCTCTTGCACTTCAGAAGAGTGATGTTGAGATCATTGAAACAGCTTTGGAGTTAGAATCAGTTCAGTTAACTATTGGCGGTTCAAACCTAATTGGCTCTCTTATTGAAGGAAATTCCAATGGCATGGGGGTTGCTGATATTGCAGGTCCTGAAGATATTGACAAACTCACAAGTTACGGAGATGTCGTTGTGATGGAAAGTTCTGTGAACGCAGCAGGTAATCTACTTCTTGCTAACGAAAATGGTGTTCTCGCCAGTACAGTAGTTCCAAAAGAAGGATTGGAAATTCTATCTGATGCATTGAAAGTTCCCGCAGCTAATGTTTCAATTGCTGGCCAAGAAGTAATTGGTAGCCTTGGTGTCTGCAATGATATGGGTGTAGTACTTCACCCTGATGTGTCTGAGCCTGAAGTGAAAATTGTTGAGAAAACTCTAGGGGTCCCGGCAATGGTAGGGACAGTCAGTTTTGGTTCACCTCTAGTTGGGGCTGGGATAGTTTGTAGCAACAATGGTGCATTTGCTGGTGGCGATACTACAGGTCCGGAACTTAATCGGATAGAAGATGCGCTTGGGCTCATTTGATGAACGCTTGGGTAGCGTTCCGACAGGTTCACTGCAACCCCTTCCAACTATCTGCAATAATGCAGAGGGGGTTCGGATGAACCCATCCAACACATCCGAGTTGGTTAGTTGATGCTTCCAACAAATGCATTCAATGGATTCCCATACAGAGAAGCCAGTTGGACTACTTCGGTCCTTCTGTGCGAAAATGCGGCCCGACCCACACCCAGCCATATTCGGGGCCTTTCAGCCCCCTCATCAGGACGACGGACCCAATATAGGACAGCACGAGTGGACTGAGGGAGGGGCCGTGGATGTATATCATCGCCTGCGAGGTGAAACCCGGATAGACGTCAATCTCCGAAGGATCATCAGGATTGTAGGCGATGGATTCCATGTCTAGGTAATCCTGAGATCCGGTCAAGCACTGTGTATTCCATGGAAACAAATCGTGCGCGTCATTCTGGCCAGATGCTGATTGAGAAATCTCGTACTGGCATTCGAAAGACGAGTTGTATTGCTCACCATCTACCACATAATGGAAGAAGAAGACGTATGAGTGCTCATCTGCTTCAAGATCCTGTTCGACCGAGAGGACGTCTGTCTCTGTCCAATCCTGGGACCTGAATTCATCCACGACGCCAAATCCGCCCCATATGGCAGAGAGAAAGATGCCCAGAATGAT
>JAQXFF010000332.1 GCA_029250425.1 Candidatus Thalassarchaeaceae archaeon
CCGATTCGCCACTTGTGGTAGACCCACTCTCAATGTATCCTGAGACTCCATCCATGTCCATTTCACCTACAGCATTGTCACATCGATTTTGGACAACAGGATTCGGGCCACTCTCATCGGTCTCTCCATGTGACACCGTAATTTCGACATAAGCTAGATTGCCAGGATCGTTGAACATGAATTCGAATTCAAATTCTTCACCATCCATCAGGAACTCGGTTGATTCAGAGGTTGCAACATCGGTTTCGTCGAAGGTGACGTCCCAATCACCAGTCACACTTGAACCTCCGACAATCATGGCACCATCGGGCAGGAAAACAGAAATGTTTGCAAAGTAAATTGGGAAGATGAGGAAGAAGGCAAGTGAAATACTCCACGTAATCTTTTGTTCCGTTGTTGAGAACCACTTCGCAACAATTGCATCCATGCTCATCGGCTCGCCTCAAATCTCTCAGAACGTATGTGGTTGATGAATGTGCCTTCTTGCAGTTTTTATTCTTCTTCTCGTGCATCCGGCCACCCTATGGGTGGCCATTCTGCTTCAAGTGGCCAACCACTTTTGCTTGTATCAAATCCAAATTTTGTAAATTCCCGGCGACTTCTTCGCCAGACGGGGAGTAAGAAACCAATCATGGACCTTTGCGCAAATGACCACCGCCATGGACAGTTTGGATGTCGTATACACCAAGCATGTAGTAATTCTTTGAATGGTTCTCCAGTGAGGTGACTCGGCACAATCCATTCGACCTTTGTGATTCCTCCTGCTGATCCAGCGACCTCTTCCCATGCAGTCAGAATTAGGCCTGCTCCTTCCCCAGAAAGAATGGCAATTCGAAAGGTTCGTGTGGCTCGAGCAATCGGCATGATGACCATCATTCGGTCAACAAATCGACTTCCCTCATCACGTTCCCACTTCCAGCCAGCGGCTTCAGCCAATTCACGAAGCGCTCTAACAGCCTGTGTAGGTGTGATGTTCGCCTCAAGGGAAACACTCCTAGGCCGGGCCATGAAGAAGGCTAACGCGCTTCAGTCATGAGGATGCCGCAGTAGAAAAATTGCAGTTTAGTAAAGAAAAAACCAAATCGGTGGGGCACAATCCAGTGTAGCTGGACAGGGCGCGGGTGATTGGCAGCCCTGGCATCCGTCTGACATAGGTCAAACGGCCTGCTTACGCTTGGAGCGCCCCACCGATGTGGGTTTGTTATCCTGGGAGTTTCAATTGTTGCTTCTCTGAGAGATCATCCGAAGAGTGAGCCCAGGCCTTCGAAGCCTGCGCCATCGTCTTCTTCTTCTTCTTCTTCAGCAGCCGCTTCTTCAGCGGGAGCATCGGACGAAGAACCACCAGCAGCAGCAGGAGCAGCCGCGGCTGGTGCCGCGATAGCCTGGCTCATTGCCTCGCCGATGTCTACGGAAGCTAGGCTTGCAACAAGCGCTTTCACACGCGCGTCATCAGCCTTTACGCCAGCAGCCTTCAATACGGCGCCAACAGCCTTCTCGTCAATTTCTTTCTCTGCAGAGTGCAGCATCATAGCAGCATATACATATTCCATTTTTTTCACCTTTTTTTTGTTTTTTGAGGATCATCCGAAGAGATCCCCTAGACCGCCAAATTCGGCCTCTTCTTCCTCTTCCGCTTCTTCTTCAGCAACGGCTTCTTCAGCCGGTGCTTCCTCAGCAACGGGCGCGGCTGCCGCAGCAGTGGCTGCGGAGCCAAGAGCACTCGACAAATCATCATCAAGTGCAGAGGAATCTACCTGACCTGCAACAGCCAGCATCCGAGCGTGTGCTCGGCTGATTAGAATCGGCATCGTTTCTTCATTGTGGACACCAGCTTCAATCGCTACCGCCAACGCCTCACCAGCAGCCTTCGAAAGAAGTACTGGCATGGTTTCGTTGGTGAACCATCCTACATGGCAAGCGAGATTGAATGCACCACTTGTGGCGCTCTTTACATTGGCAGTAAATCCATCAAGGTCAAGGTTGAGATCTTTAGCAGCCATTACAGTACCAGATTCAATTACACCTGACAAAATCAAACCGATTTCGATTGGATTGATTTCCAATTTGGCCAACATTAAGCCGAGGTCAGCACTGATGGTGTTCCCCTTCTCAACTGCTGTAACAGTCTTAACAATGGCAACCTTGCCTTTCTCAATTTTGGCAGGGATGCCAACAGAGTTGAATTCACCTACAATTGGACCAGGAGGGAACGATGTTGGACCAGCTTCAATGATGATGTCATTGGGTGCAACATCACCTGCTTTTGCAGCACGGCCAGTCCTTGTCTTATCTAGTTCTGAATAGAGTTGGAATGCATTGAGGCTATTCGTTTGTACAAGCATTGGGATTGCCACACCATCAAGTAGGGTATCCAACTCTTCTTCCGAAAGGCCAGCCTTTTTCCAAGCTCGGCGAACGAGTGTTTTCTTTGCCATTGTTAGAACCATTTCCTGTCGAAGTGTTTCGCGCATGCCAAGCATGGCAGTAGCCGGAACCCCTTCAACGTCGATGACTCCAACGACACCATCTTGCTTCAACAATTCAGTGAGAACCGTCACACGATCCTTCTTCCATTGTGTTGCCTTTGGAATCAAAGCATCACCTCCACTTTAACCGCTGGACCCATTGATGTTTTCACGTAAAATGACCGGATATTGCCTGAGCCTCGCTCAAGTTTACTGGTCACACGCTTCCAAACTTCGATTCCATTTTGAGTGAGCGCATCTACACCTTGTTCGGTTGTACCGACAACAGTGTGGAAGGTGATCTTATCACGACTTTTGACAATCGCAACATTTTGCAGACCGGCTGCAATAGCAGCGGGGTCAGCAACAGGAGGCACAGGTCGTGGCATTTTCCCACGAGGACCCAATACCACACCGAGGAATCGGCCAATTGGACCCATGTGTGGGATTTCAGAGAGGAAGAAATCATGTCGATTGGCTAATTTTCGAGCCTTTTGACGAGTTCCACCCAATTCTTCAATTTGTGTAGGATCGATTACAATAATACCAGCATCTTTGGCCTTTGCAGCCATTTCACCATCAGCGAACATTGCAATGCTGGGCGATTTTCCGCGACCAGCAGGAAGGCGAATCTCTTCCTGGATACGGTTGGATGGGTTCTTCAGGTCGACATCTTTGATGGTGAATGCGAATTCCACCGATTCTACGAATTTCCGTTCAGGCGCTTCAGAGAGGGCCTGCTCGATTGCTTGTTTGATATTATTTTCCATTTTTCCCACCCCTGCGGTCTGCGAGGATTTCTCCTCTTCCGCAATCCGTGATCATTAATCAGCTAAATTGTGAATCAAAATCTCCATTTTTTACTGCCGCAATGGCATCCTTAGGGCGCATGCCCTCTACACTAACTCGCATGGATACACAAGTACCCATGACTTCGAGGGCGCGAGCCTTCTGAGTCGCTCCTGTGAGTTTGTCTTTCTTGGTCTCTGAGACCTCGATGACTTGTTGAATCGTTAAATTCTCGGTGGAGGCTTCCCATGAACCATTGCACTTCTTCAGACCGAGCGTCTGTATCACGGTATGCGGGGTTTCATTACGGGCTGACATCGTAAACACTCCATTGAGGGGGACCGGGCGACCTGCTTCCTGTATTTAACACGCGCGCGCGACCTCATATCACTCGGCAGCACGCTGTGTTACGCGAACTTGGTCTGCACGGATCGTCATTGGGATTGGGATTGCAGCATCAAAGAGTTCGACAGTAACTTCTTCTTTGTTCTCAGCAACGTTTGTGACTCGGGCACGTTCTCCCTTGAATGCAGCGACGCGAATTTCAACAATGTCTCCTTCTTCAATTCCTGCAGTTGCAGACTTTGGTTCAAGGTATGGAGTCACGTCACCCAAGGGTGATGTACCAGGTAGAACCTTTCTGCAATTTTTCAGAGGTGTAGTTCGTCCACCAGCACGGCCAATGAGTTTCTCGACGTGATGCAATGCACTGGCTTCCACGAAAATATATCCATTCATC